>DAIRVL010000074.1:0-11764 GCA_036802845.1 Pseudomonadales bacterium
GGGTAGCCTGCAAACCATTCATGTCCGGCATACGGTAATCCATAAATATTAAATCAAATTCACTTTCTTCCAAGTGTTGAATAGCCTCTTTGCCCGATTCACATGCCGTGACATGCGCGCCTAGTTGACGCAGAAAAATACACAGTAATTGTAAATTGGTCGCCGTGTCGTCAACGGCAAGTATTCTGGGTGGTTTGGTGAATCGTTGTTGTGGACTTGTTCTGCCTTGTTCAGGGTAAACGTTTGAGCCGCGTTTTAGAAAACCTTGCAACGCAGAAAGGAGTTGTGCGTGTCCGGCAGGTTTGCCTAATACGACCGATGCACTTTTATCGAGCAGATGTTGCAGGGTGTTTTGTGCGTAGGCATGACTGAGAACAATGACACGGCAATTTAAGGCTTTTTCAATGTTTTCAATGGTTATGGGTATAATTGGATCGGCTTCTTCGCTGAAACTCAGCCCCATTATCACGGCATGGTAGGGCGTGTCATTGCTGATAGCGCTGCGAATGTATGCAGTCAGGTCATCCATTACCTCGAACTCGTCGAAGTAGATGTCCAGTTGTTGCAAGTGCTGAGAAAGAGCGAGTCTGGATGACACATTTTTATCGTACAAGGCTATACGCTTGTCATTAAAGACCGTTGTGCCGACGGCTTGCTCTCCCATGGGATCTTTTCGCACCTGAAAGGTAAACCAGAATGTCGCGCCCTGGTTGGATTCACTGATGCAACCGATGTTGCCGCCCATTAATTCGGTAAGATGTTTGGATATCACCAGACCCAAACCGGTGCCATGGTGAGCATTGCCTATCCCGTTATGCAGTTGACTGAATGATTGGAAGAGGAGTTCCTGGTCTTTCTTGCTTAAACCCAGACCATTATCCGTAATACTGATTTTGATTAAATAAGCGGAATCGTTTTCGGATTCCAGCATGGTGCGCACCAATACATTGCCCTGATTGGAAAATTTGATCGCGTTATTGATCAGGTTGGTGATTATTTGTTTGATGCGCAGGGGGTCACCCACCATTTGGCTTGGTGTGTCTGAATAATACAGCGAAATAAGTTCGAGTTTTTTCTCTTCTGCAAAGGGGGCGAGCATATCAAGGACTTCTTCAATGGATTCCTGCAAATTGAAGGACACTTGATCTATTTCCAGTTTGCCGGCTTCAATTTTCGAGAAGTCCAGAATGTCATTAATAAGGGCCAAGAGGCCGTTGGCCGATTTTTGAATAATGACGGCTTGTTCGTACTGACGTGGTGTCAGATTGGACTTTGATAATAAGTGGGTAAAACCGATGATACCGTTAAGAGGCGTGCGGATTTCATGGCTCATTTTTGCCAGGAAATCGGACTTGCTTTGACTGGCTTTGAGCGCTTCTTTGCGCGCCAGATCCAGCTCAATGTTTTGTATTTCTATGGTTTCCAATGTTTCGTTGATATCGTCATTAGTTTGCTGCATGCTGCGATACAATTCTTCCTGATGCTGTTGCAGGGCGTAGCACATGGAGTTGAATTCCGCTTCGAGCAAACCCAAATCACCGGGACTGGTGACGCGCATCGACGTTTTAAAATTGCCGCTTTTTAAGGAAGAAAAGGCCTGACTGAACTTGTTTAAAATCATGTCGATCAGGTGGGCGCGTTGTAAAACTATGGCCAGATGCAGCAACCAGCTAATGAGTACAACGATCATCACCAGGGTAAAGGCTTGGTAACGTTTTACTGTGGTGGCGTAAGCAGGGATTTCAATTTCAATCCAGCCCCAGTTTTTTATCTGCGCCTGTTTTTTGGTTAATGTACTGACCGGGCTCAGAAGATCTTCTCTTAACGGGGTGTAAAAACGTATAGAATCACGGGTTTTTTCATAATGCGCCTGATCGAGCAGGGGTCTGTCCTTGGACAGGGGCTCGGACATCACGGGGCCGGCAGTAGCGACAAGGCTGCGTGAACTGTTGAAAATATTCACCGATCTTGCGGCGCTGTTGTTCAATATATAATAAGCAATGTCTTGAATGTTCTCTTCAGGGGCGCCATTGAGTGAAATCTGCACCAGATAACTGAAGTTGTTAAGCGTACTAAATCCCTGGTCAAGCTGGCTTTTGTTGAGATCGCTCAGGCGTAACCAAAGAAAACTGAAACCTAATACCGTGCTTAAAAGCAAGGTGGGTACAAGACTCAACAGAATATAGCGGTGGTGGGTGCTGAGCTTCTTTAATGAAAGCAGTTCTATCATGTATCACTGGTTCCGGTAATTAGAGTTTACAGGGTGACAAAATACCTCATGGAAGGGTATTTTCCTACGTGCTGATCTGACTGAGTGCTTGCATAACGCCCTGATTATTGTAAGTGTGGCAGTGAGGATGACATGTCTGTTTTCAGGGTGAAATGAAAAGGTAAAATGAGTGCCTATGAATTATCCAACGATTGAAGACTATATAGGTAATACGCCGCTGGTACGACTCCAACGTTTACCAGGGGCTACCACGAATACGCTGCTGGTCAAACTGGAGGGCAATAATCCCGCCGGTTCAGTCAAAGATCGCCCCGCTTTGCACATGATCAACATGGCTGAAATGCGGGGTGAGATCCGCAGAGGTGACGTCCTGATTGAGGCGACCAGTGGCAATACCGGCATTGCCCTTGCCATGGCGGCGGCTATTAAAGGCTATCGCATGGTTCTTATCATGCCGGATAACATGAGTGAGGAGCGCAAGGCTGCCATGGCGGCCTACGGTGCTGAACTGGTCCTGGTGAGCAAGGCCGAAGGCATGGAAGGCGCGCGTGATCTGGCTGATAGTATGCAAGCCCGTGGTGAAGGCGTGGTATTAAACCAGTTTTCCAATCCTGATAATCCGCTTGCGCACTATAAAACAACCGGGCCAGAGCTGTGGCAACAAACCGGGGGTGAGATTAGCCACTTTGTCAGTTCTATGGGCACTACCGGCACCATCATGGGGGTGTCGGCCTATTTAAAGGAAATGAATCCAGCAATTCAGATTATTGGGCTGCAACCCAAGGAAGGCTCTTCCATTCCAGGCATCCGCCGGTGGCCGGCAGCGTATCTACCCAAAATATTTGATCCAGCGAGAGTGGATCAGGTGCTGGATATTGATCAAGTTACTGCCGAGAACACCATGCGCGCCTTGGCGACGCAGGAGGGCCTATTTTGCGGCGTCTCTTCCGGTGGCGCAGTGGCCGCAGCATTGCAGATTTCGGCAACGGTGCAAAATGCAGTTATCGTGGCGGTGATTTGTGATCGCGGTGACCGTTATCTTTCGACCGGTGTGTTTAATCATACCTGAGGGTTTTAATATTTAATCATTCGCTTGCTGCTGCAGCACTATAAGAGCTTCGTGACAGCAAGTGGGTCGAGCTTCTTCTTTTTAGAATTTCCTTTATGGCAAAACGACATCACAGAAAAAAAACCGTACCCGTAGATTCTTTTATCGTTAAAGTAGAAAGTCTGAGTCACGATGGCCGTGGCGTCGCCCGGGTCGATGGCAAGGCCGTGTTCATTGATGGTGCTTTAGCGGGTGAAGAGGTGAATTGTCAGTATACCCATGTCAGTAAACGTTATTCAGATGCGCGGGTGATTGAGGTGTTGCAAGCCTCTTCGGACCGGGTGGAGCCTTCGTGTTCGAAAGCCATGGTGTGCGGTGGATGCAGTTTGCAGCACATGAGTTCTGCTCAGCAAATCAAGCACAAACAGCGCACTTTGAGCGAGCACTATGCGCATTTCGGGGGCATCGACACACCTGTTTTGCTTCCTCCCATGCAAGCACAGGTATGGGGTTACCGGCGCAAGGCACGTTTGGCGGTTAAATATGTGGCCAAAAAAGGCGGCGTGTTAGTGGGCTTTCGTGAAAAACGTAATTCTCTGGTGGCCGAAATTGATTATTGTCCGGTGCTGGATGCGCGGGTGGGCGAGAATATTGCCGCAATCCGGCACTTGCTGGATTCAATGCAAGCCCGCGCAAGTATTCCCCAGATTGAGGTCTCCATGGGGGATGATCAGGTGGCACTGGTCTTTCGTCATATGGAACCGCTGAGCGAAGAAGATCACACCTTGTTGGCAAAATTTGGCGAGCAACACCAGTACTGGATTTATTTGCAATCTTCAGGTCCTGACAGTGTTCATCGAATCTATCCTGATACCAATGCGGCATATCTGAGCTATCGTCTTGATAAATGGTCACTGGACATGCTCTTTCATCCATTGGATTTTACCCAGGTGAATGCTTCTATCAATAAACAGATGGTGGCGCAGGCACTGGCTTTGCTGGAATTGCATCCTGATGACCGGGTACTGGATTTGTTTTGCGGACTGGGCAATTTTACCTTGCCTATTGCTCGGCACTGCAAGGAAGTCATTGGCGTCGAGGGAAGCGCTGCCATGGTGCAGCGGGGTGAATTAAATGCCAAACACAACCAAATTGACAATGCCTATTTTTACCTTGCTGATCTGACGCAGGATTTTCGTCAACAGACCTGGGCTCAAGGCGGCTTTGACAAAGTATTACTCGACCCACCACGTTCCGGGGCGCTGGAGGTGGTACAAAATATTTCATTACTGGCCCCCAAAAGAATTGTGTATGTTTCTTGCAATCCGGCTACCCTGGCGCGTGATGCGGGGGAGCTAAAAAAATTGGGTTACTCACTTCTCAACAGCGGTGTTATGGATATGTTTCCACATACGGCACATGTTGAATCTATAGCGGTGTTTGAAAAATAGCATGGTAAAAATTCGGGAAGAACATCACATTCACAGTGACAATGTGATTGATCTGGATACGTGGCTTAGCAAAGTACAAGAGAAAAGTGGTCTGCCTGATATAGAGCCATTACGGCGAGCCTGCGAAATGAGCCGTGCACTCAATTTAGAGGCGAATGTCAGCGGCAAGCAGTGGATTGAAGGTGTTGACAGTTTCCAGATGGGTCTGGAAATGTGCGACATTCTTGTCGGTTTGCACCTTGATCTGGACTCTCTTGTCGCGGCGGCGATTTATCGTGCGGTGCGAGAAGAGCGCATTACCTTGGAGACGGTGCGCAAGAATTTTGGCGATGATGTCGCCAAACTGGTCGAAGGCGTTTCAAAAATGGCGGCCATTTCGCAGTTTTTGAATCCAAAACGGAACAAGTCGGCACTGGGGCTAAAAAAAGCACAGCTGGAAAATGTGCGCAAAATGCTTATTGCCATGGTCGATGACGTGCGCGTTGTCCTGATCAAACTGGCTGAAAGAACGACCGCAATTCGCGCAGTAAAACATTCTCTGCCGGAGCGGCAGGTGCGCGTGGCCCGTGAAATTTTTGATATCTATGCGCCGCTGGCGCATCGACTGGGCATAGGGCATGTAAAGTGGGAATTGGAAGACCTCTCATTTCGTTATCTTCAGCCGGAGGCCTACAAAAAAATCGCTTTGTTGCTGGCAGAAAAACGCATGGAGCGGGAAAAGTACATTGACGATGTTATTCATGATGTTGGCCGGGTGCTTGATGAAAATCATATCAAAGCCGAAATCAGTGGCCGGGTAAAACATATTTACAGTATCTGGCGGAAAATGCGTCGCAAAAATATTGATTTTTATCATGTCTATGATATTCGCGCGATTCGTATTCTCGTGCCCGATGTTGCGTCTTGTTACACCGTACTGGGTCTTGTTCATGCTTTATGGAAACACATCCCTAAAGAATTTGATGATTACATTGCAACACCCAAAGAAAACGGTTATCGCTCATTACACACGGCGGTGATTGCTTCCAAAGGCCGCATTCTTGAAGTGCAAATCCGCACCCACCAGATGCACGAAGAAGCCGAGTTGGGCGTGTGTGCACATTGGCGTTATAAGGAATCGCCCCATTCCAAGGTGGAACGTAGTTACGAAGAAAAAATCAGCTGGTTGCGTCAAGTACTGGAATGGAATGAAGAACTTGGTGAAAAGCACGTCGATGATCTTACTGAGCAGTTACAGAGTGATTCCTCTGACGACCGTATTTATGTTTTTACACCTGAGGGCCATGTGCTTGATTTGTCAGCCGGCGCAACACCGGTCGATTTTGCCTACCATGTTCATACTGAAGTCGGGCATCGGTGCCGGGGTGCCAAAGTAAACGGCCGTATCGTTCCTCTGACGTACACCTTGGAAACGGGACAGCAAGTTGAAATTCTGACCGGCAAAGAAGCCGTGCCCAGTCGTGACTGGCTTAATGCCAATGCCGGATATTTGCACACAAGCCGGGCTCGGGCCAAAGTGCAGCACTGGTTTAAGCAGCAGGACCGCGACAAAAACATCATTGACGGTAAAGCACTGGTAGCCACTGAATTCAAACGCCTGTCGCTGAAAAATATTGATCTTGATGCCTTAGCCGCGAAACTGAACCTTAAAAGCGGTGAAGATCTGTTTGCCAGCGTCGGTGCCGGTGATCTTAAAATTACCCAAGTTGTAAATGCGCTGAATAATTACCTCGATATGAGTGCCGCCAAAGAGGAACATGCTCTTGCGCGGGTCATGCGTGACGGTGATCATGCGCATGATGCGCCTGGTATTAATATTTATGGTGTGGGTAATTTGATGGCCCATATTGCCAAATGCTGTAAACCTGTGCCGGGTGAATCTATTGTGGGTTATGTGACCTTGGGCAGAGGGGTGACTATTCACAGTCGAAATTGTGGTCATCTGGAGCAATTGGGCAAACAAAGTCGGGATCGTTTTATTCAGGTGAGCTGGGGAACGGGTGAGACAAAATGTTACCCTGTGGATGTTCATATCAGCTCCTTCGATCGTCGTGGTCTGCTCAAGGACATTACTGAGATTCTGGCAAAGTGTAATGTGAACATCACCGCCATGAACACCTTGTCCAATAGCAGCAACAGTACCGCCGACATGAAAATAACGCTTGAGGTCAGCGGTATAGAGCAGTTAAGTCAGGTATTGGCAAAAATAAATCAATTACCCAACATTATCGAAGTTAACCGTATCGGTGCGTAAATCAATGTGTGCGCACAAATAACCCTGGATAAATAGACCTTATGGCCAATGACATTCCCATGGAAAAACTTCGTTACATTATGGCGTGTTTGCGTGACAAGGAGTGGGGTTGTCCTTGGGATCTGGAGCAAACGCCCAGAAGTATCGCACCTTTTACCCTTGAAGAAGCCTACGAAGTGGTGGATGCGGTTGAGAGCGGCGATTCGCGTCATCTTCAGGAAGAACTGGGCGATTTATTGCTGCAAGTGGTGTTTTACAGCCAAATGGCCGCAGAGCAGAATCAGTTTACTTTTGACGATGTTGTGAATGGCATCAGTGAAAAACTACTGCGTCGCCATCCTCACGTCTTTCCTGAGGGGCGGCTGGAGCTGTTTGGACAGCAGGTGTCTTCTGTACAAAAGGCTGAGGACGTTGAAACTGTCTGGGAGCGTGTTAAACAAAATGAAAAACAAGAAAAGCACAAGAAGCAGAGTGTGCTTTTTCAGGATCTGAGCAGAGGTTTGGCGCCGCTTAAACGCGCAGGAAAATTACAAAAAGCGGCCCGACGTGTGGGATTTGACTGGCCTGATGTGCAGCCGGCGTTTGCCAAAGTCGCCGAAGAACTTGAAGAGCTAAAAACAGCTGTAGATGAGGGGCACGAGGCACAGTCCATTGAAGAAGAGTTTGGTGACTTGCTCTTTGCGGCCGTTAATGTGTCCCGTTACCTGAAAATAGATCCCGATATGGCGCTGTTAGTGGCGAATAATAAATTTGAAAGTCGAATGTATGGTATAGAACAACGTATCCATGCCGAAGGCAAACAGTGGCAGGATTATACCCTGGAAGAATTAGATGAATTCTGGAATCAGGTCAAAGCAGATATGAAAACACAGTCAGCGGCCAATTCAGTTTTTCGACAAGGCGAAAAAAACTTGTGAGCTCACTTGCACTCAGCAATCAATTAATTGACCGCTTTGGCCGAAGCATTGATTATCTGCGTTTATCCGTGACCGATCGTTGTGATTTTCGTTGTGTGTATTGCATGGCTGAAAAAATGACTTTTCTGCCACGCCACGATGTCTTAAGTCTGGAAGAATTGGCGCAGGTCGCACAAGCTTTTGTCGAACTGGGCGTAAAAAAAATCAGGCTGACCGGTGGTGAACCTTTGCTCCGGCGTGATTTGCCTTGGCTGATTCAAAAAATAGCCGCAATGCCGGGTTTGAAAGAAGTAAGCCTGACCACCAATGGCTCTCGGTTGAAAATGCTGGCTCCAGCACTGTTTGACGCTGGTTTGCAGCGTTTGAATGTGAGTCTCGACAGTTTGAACGCCGAGCGTTTCAGACAAATTACCCGCACGGGTGATTTGCCTGCGGTGTTGGAAGGTCTTGAGGCGGCTCAGCGTGCCGGGTTTAATAAAATAAAATTAAACGCGGTGATTTTAAAGGGTCGCAACGATGATGAAATTATGGCCCTTGCCGATTTTGCTTGTTCGCATCAGTACGATCTTACTTTCATTGAAGAAATGCCCTTGGGTGTTATCGACGAGCATGATCGCGCCCAGAGTTTTATGGCCAGTGCAGACATCGCAGAAATTCTGGCCAAACACTATTCATTAACGCCCTCCACGCAAACCACAGGCGGACCGGCACGGTATTATCAAGCTGCGGGAAAAAACAGTCGATTTGGTTTTATTTCACCCCATAGCCATAATTTTTGCAGCAGCTGTAATCGTGTGCGGGTGACCGTTGAAGGACGACTTTTGTTGTGTCTTGGTAATGAACACTCGGTTGATCTGAAAAAAACGCTTAGAGAATATCCGGGTGATTTAGAGCGCTTAAAAGCGCTCATTACCTCAGCTATCGACCTTAAACCCGAGCGCCACTATTTTGATTTGAACGAGGCGCCACAAATTGTTCGGTTTATGAATACGACGGGGGGATAATAACGTTCGATATTAGCGGCAGTTTGTTTGATTTATTTTAACCAAAGTGTGTGTCCCTTTGTTTTGAGCCAATGACGTGCCATCGGGTAATCAGGTTGCAAGTGTTCGACGTGTTTCCAGAAAAGTGCCGAATGATTAAAGTGAATCAAATGACATAATTCATGTGTTACAACATAATCAATGACAAATTCCGGTGCCATCATAATTAACCAGTTGAACTGTATAATACCATCGGCGCTACAGTGTCCCCATTTACTGCGTGTTTTCCTGAAACGGATTTCTTTTAGCTTGTTTTCCACGCCCATTCGTGTAGCCAGAATCTGCGTGCGATCTTTTAACTCATGCCTTGCCCTGATTTTAAGCCACTGTTCAAAGAGTTGGCTGTGTGCAGTACTGCTCTGTGGATGACGACAGATTGTAATTGTGCTGTCGTTCATTTCGATCTGATTGCGGCCTCCTTCGAGACAAATCAGTTCTTTTAGCTGGCCCTTGTAGGGAATTGTGCGCCCATGACTGATTTCAAAACGTTCATCCGCTTTGCGCGCTTGCTCCGTCAGTTTCTTTTGTATCCACTCTTCTTTTCCGGATACAAACGCATCAATAATGCCCAATGGAAGACGCAAGGGAGCACGTACAATGACGTGCTGATGGCGAATTTGAATGGCCACGGTTTTTCGCTGGCTGCGTTCAATTTTATAAACCACGTACTGAATTTCCCTGCAAGATAATAAATTGCGTCTAAAGTAAATTGTGATTACTATCACTCGAGTGAGTGATCAATGCCAAGCATAATTATTAAATAATCAGGCATGGATTTCGATCGTGTAATGGATGCATGACATTAAATACAGATTTTTCTGGTATTGTCCGAAAAAATATAAAAAACAATAAATAGAATAAATTAAAACTTTAAGGAAGGATTTCTTTATGTCAGCACTTGCAGAGCTCAGGCAGAACCAGGCCGCCCGTAAGGGACTCATGGCACCTCTTCGTCAGTTTGGATTTGTGAATGGCGTTAAATCCGTCACCAAGGCACTGATAAATAGCCGATTCAATAAGGCAGAATTAGGCCGGCATTTCTTGCTTTCTTTCTGGGATACGCTGGGCGAACGTGAAGCGATTATCGATGGTGATCAGCGTATTACCTTTGCTCAATTCAAAGATCGGACCTTGCGTTTGGCCGATGCCTTGCACAGCCTTGGAATAAAGCAGGGAGACGGTGTTGCTGAATTATTATGTAATGGCGCTACCTGGTTTGAATTGAATCTGGCCTGTACCTTGACGGGGATTCAAATGCCCATGCTGAACTGGCATTTAAAACCCCATGAGTTGGCTCAGTGCATCAATGCCGCGCAACCTAAAGTGCTGATTTTTGATGTCGACTTCCTCGATAAAATTACGCCTATACTGGACCTGATTCCAAGCGTTAAAACCGTTATCGCTGTGGGCGATTCTATTCCAGAGGGCATGCTCGATTACGAACAATTGATTCGCAATGCGACGCCTACCTTGCCGCCCGGCAAATTGGATATGGCTGCACGTCCCTACAGTGGCGGCACCACGGGCACGCCTAAATACATGCACATTAATCGCGAACGATTGGCCTCTGATGATGATTCTCAGCGCCGGGGTGCGTCAAAAAACGACGTGAAAAAATTTGGCATAAAACAGCTGACCATGTTCCACCACTATGGGCTGGGTGATATCAAGGATGTACAGACCAAAAATATTCGCTCATTGATTCCGGGTCCTCTTTATCATGCGGGTGTGCAAATTGGAGTATTGCCATTTTTTATGGGCGGCACAGTTGTGCCCATGCGAAAATTTACCTCAGAAAGTTTTCTTAAAATCATACAAGATGAACGCATCGGCTGGGTTTTTGTGGCGCCCACCATGCTTGAACGGGTGTTGAAATTGCCTGATGAGGTTTTGAGTCGTTATAACCTGTCAACAATGCGCTCTATTATTTGTGCGGCGGCACCTTGCCCGCCTCATGTTAAACAGGAAATTAATCAGCTTTTTCGCCGTCAGGGTGCCCCTAAAGATGTATTTCATGAATATTACGCCGCGTCAGAAACAGGGCTGGTGACCATTCTGGCACCTGAAGATTATCAGGAAAATCCTGAACGCTATAAAAGCGTGGGCAAGGTGCGTGGATGTGATTGTCGCATCTGGAACGCTGAGAATAAACAGTGGGCCGATGTGGGTCAGGAAGGCAAGGTTATTATGCGAACGCCGACTGTCTATGGACTGGAATATGCCGGTGTATCCGAAGAAGACATGCGTAAAAATTTCCTCGAAATAGACGGACAGCTCTGGTATGACGATGGGCTTATTGGCTATCTGGATAAAGATGACTTTCTTTATTTGACCTCCCGCGTGAAGGAAATGATTATCTGCGGTGGTGTTAACCTGTTTCCCAATGAAATTGAACACGTTATTAAACAACACAAAAAAGTGGCTGATGTTGCCGTAGTCAGAGGGCCTGATGCTGATCTGGGTGAAGTGCCTTTTGCGGTTGTACAGCTAAAACCAGGGGAAGTAGCAACAGAGGAAGAAATTATCGAACACTGCAAACAAAATGGTTTGTACGGATTTAAATTGCCGCGTTTGGTTGAATTTGCTGAGCTGCCACGAAATTTGGCCGGAAAAATGCCGAAAAAAGATATCGAAGCACGTTATTGGCAGGGTGTGAAATCCTACGGCTAACGAGCGACCTTGTACGCTGCAAATAAATGGAAATGATTTATCTGCAGCGCATAGGTTTATAAAAAAAACAGGAAACAGGAAACAGATCGTTGCACTTAGGAGTTAACGACCTTTTTTTGTTGTGAGTAGTTTTTTGTTTCCTGGACATAGT
>DAIRVL010000075.1:0-11721 GCA_036802845.1 Pseudomonadales bacterium
TGAGCATAAAACAGTCTTTAGGCTATAGTTATCCATTAGTCGTTTTTAAATTACCTTATTAATTAAATTGGCGAAATGCTGGGAGTGACTTGAATGAAAAGCCGTTTGTTAAAAATCGCAGGTGCCGTTTCTTTTTATAGCGCTTCTTTAGCCGCGACAGCCGATCCTGCACAATTCTCCGGCCCACTTAATACCTTGGGCAATGTGTCCACACAGCAAACCCTACTTTCGGCTACGGTTAATCCGGCGTCGGGTGAGTATGTGGTCGATAAAAAATACCGCTGGGGTTATTTGAGCACGGCGGGTATAGGGCTAGAGTTTGGTGAGATTGATGATTTAATTGATGGGGTGAATGACCTGAGTGCAGAGCTGGATCGTATTGAACAGCAATCAATAGTGGCTAATGTGGCGTTTGGTGATGTGTTTGCAGTGCAGCAACAGTTTGATAGTTTTCTGATTGAACTCGGTCAAAAAGGCGAAGGGCAGCTGAACACACAGATCAGAATGCCTTTATTTCCCCTTGCCATCCGTAGTGAAACCTTAAAAGGGGTGGTGACGCTGGATATATATGCCAGTGCTGATCTAGGTTTTCGTTTTATTGACAGCCCATTGGAAATTTATCCGCCCAATGTTTTATTGGGGGAAACTGATTTTAGCTTGAAAACCGATACGGCTGTCGATTTGACTTATGCGCAAATCAATAGCTATTCCGTAGGTTACAGCCATGATCTGGCGAATTCCTTGTTTAAGGATAGCGAGTCGGGTCTTTTCGCGGCAGGCGGCGACCGTTTGCTGGTGGGAGGCAAGTTGACCCTGTATCAGGCAACCATGTCGTCACAGTTGGTTGCCATTGATCAACAAGATCAAAACGAAGACATTGCGGACGTGATACTTGACGAATTTGACAAGAATCAAGAGAAATCAACAGACCTAGGTCTTGATGTGGGGGTGCTGTGGTTAAGTAATAATTTTCAGGTTGGGGCAACCTGGAAAAATATAAATGAGCCCAGCTTTGATTCCTCTATGTTGGGTGTGGGTTGTTCTGCGCTGGCGAGTGCCTCGGCACAAAATAACTGTGAAATAGCCTCTGACTTTGGAGCGCAGGGGCGTTTGGATTTAAGTCCTGAGTATGTAATGGAAAGACAGTTGTCACTGGAGGGAGCGATCTCAACGGCCGATAAACATTGGAATTTTGCGCTGGGTTATGATGCGAATCCAATCTCCGGGGCGGTTAAGGATGAATATCAGTGGTTATCGGTGTCAGCCTCGTATTTCTCGGATTCTGTATGGATACCCATGGCGCGAGTCGGCTTTCGCGGCAATAGGGCAGGTTCTGAGTTGAATTATATCAGTGCAGGTGTGACGCTCTTTGGTGGTACGCATCTGGATATAAGTCAGTCCTTGGATACAGTGTCTGTTGATGGACAGGAATTACCTAGGGCATTGGCCATCAATATGGGGTTTGAACGTCGTTTCTGATGTTTCAAGCTAACGTTAAAAATTAATGGCGTGTTAATTACAAAACCGAAGACCGAAATGTTATACGGTCATCGGTGAACTAAGGAAAAGTATTTTTATGGATAAAAAACCTGATTTGTTGTTGGTGTTGGCTATTGTGTTTGTTTTGGGTGCGGTGCTCAGTAATTATTTGCCTGTGGCTCGTAGCCCTGAATTGGTTGCTCAAGAGTTATTCAAAAAATAGTAGAACCCTCTGGTCAATTTCGGGATGTTTCAAACATAAAACGATTTTTATCAGTGAAAACGCCATCAAGGGGGACGTCCCAGCTTTGACAGGGTAAGTTTGCTGTTTGCTGAAACGAATGGGCAATGCCAATCAGTTTTGGTTTCTTTCGTGTTTTGGTGCTGTGTAAAAATGCGAAGGTACGATCGTAATACCCTCCTCCCATGCCCAATCTATTGCCAGAAGAATCAAACGCAACTAAAGGCGTGATAACCAAATCAAGCGCCCACGGTTGGCGCGTGTTTTGCTGCCGGAAGATGGGTTCGGGTATGTTGAACTGATTGAGCATCAGTGCATCGCCTGCATCATGACGCACAAAGAGCAGCTTCTCGCTTAAGGGTGCAAGCACAGGTAAGTAACAGGTTTTGTTATGCTGCCATGCGCGCGCCATAAGCAAGCTGGGGTCTATTTCACCATCGTTTGGCAGATAAAAAGCGATATGCTGGCTGCGCAAGAAAAGGGGTGATGAACCAAGCGTTTTGCTGAGGTGGTAGGCGGCTTTATTCTGTTGATCGGGGCGGAGTTGACGTCGCGTTTTTCGGATTTTTTTTCTGAGCGAATAAACATCAAGCGCGTCGTTATAAGCTAAGGCAGGCATGAGTGCTCCTGGAGCGCCGTGGTCAGATTAGCCCTGAACCGTGAGGTTCAAGGAGGGAACCCTTGTTATATGTCAGGCTTTCCGTCGAGCGGACATGCACACGATATAAGCGAAGAATCCCCAATCGTAATTTTATCGGCTCAAGGACACTTCAAACTCACCTGCGCCCCAAGAAACACTCAATTTCATTATAAACAATTTACTTGCTAATGCAGCCTCTTTTTCAAGAACTTTTTATGTCAAAGCATGACGCAAGGAGCGTATGGGCCAGCCATGTTCTGTAGCATAGGCACGTAATTCGGGGTCAGGGTCGATAGCGACAGGCGCATCAACTTCTTTAAGCAAGGGCAGGTCATTGTGAGAATCGCTATAGAAGGTGCTGTGGCTTGGCGTTAATCCCTGACCTTGTAACCATTCTTGTAAACGTAGAATTTTTCCGTGCTGATAACAGGGAATACCTGCAGGTTTTCCGGTGAAACGACCATTCACTTGTTCGACTTCACTGGCGAGCAAATGGTCAATTTTAAGCAGGGCTGCAATAGGTTCAGTAACGAAACGATTGGTGGCGGTGATAATAAGCAAGGTGTCGCCGGCCGATCGGTGTTCATCAATCAGTGCTTCCGCTTTAGGCAATACCAAGGGCTTGATCTTTTCGTTGATGAACTGGTCACGCCAGGCTAAAAGTTGCTGCATAGGGTGTTGACTCAATACCTGAAGACAAAAATTCAGGTAGGCATCAATATCAAGGGCGCCTCGTTGATAATCCCGGTAAAATTCGTGATTGCGCTTGGCATAGATTTCGATGTCCACAATCTGCCGTTCAACGAGAAATTCGCCCCAGGCATGGTCGCTGTCACCTTTGATAAGTGTGTTATCAAGGTCAAAAATGGCCAAATTCATTGCTAAAACCTGTTGTTGTTAATCAAGAAAGCAGTGGATGAATTATAAAGCACTCAACGAGTGATAATAGCGAAGAACAGATAAAATTGTTAATGAATAAAAGAGTGATTGAAGCAGCGTGGAGAATGAGGTATCAATGCTGACTTCTGAGTCTTACTTCCAGTTAACCGCGTGATGTTGAGCCAAGTATTGTGATTGATACGGATGGGTTTCGTTTTAATGTTGGGATCATTGTATTTAATGATAACGGCGAGTTGTTGTGGGCGCGCAGAGCGGGACAGAATTCCTGGCAGTTTCCGCAGGGTGGTGTCGATGAAGGTGAAAGCGTGGAGCAGGCGCTCTTCAGAGAGCTGATGGAGGAAATAGGCTTGTCACCTGAGGATGTGGAAATCGTATCGCAGACACGCGGTTGGTTGCGGTATTTACTCCCGAAACGGTACCAGCGTTCAGGTCGTTCGCCCTTGTGTATAGGACAAAAACAGAAGTGGTTTTTGCTGCATTTAAACAGTCCCGAAAGCAAAATCAATGTGGCCAGTCATTCGTCTCAGGAGTTTGATGATTGGCGCTGGGTCAGTTATTGGTATCCTTTGTCACACGTAGTGATGTTTAAACGAGATGTGTATCAGAGGGCTTTAACGGAGCTTTCCTCACCCATGATGCGCTACCTGCTGTATAAAAGCAGATAAAATCCGGTGTGCAATTTCAGGGATGAATTACCATGGAGCTGCTGCCAAGTGTTATCCCCTGAGGCCCAAAACGTTTTTCTGTAAAACGGATGTTGCCGGTTCGTTCTTTTAGAATGACAGCGCTTGATCGCGTGCCGTAGACCTCGCTTTTTATAAACAGGGGCGATAATAAACGTTCGGAATCCATCCCGATTCCGGTGTCCGGAAGCAGATGATCGGCTGCGATGTCGACATTCTCAAGCAGAGAGAACAGCGCTATATCTGAGAGATTTTCCGCAACGATTGACTTAAAAAGCGTTAAACCACGGGTGACTTTGGGCCATGGCGTGTTAAGCAAGTGATTGCTGAGGCCATAAAACCCTGGGGCAAGTTCGCGTATGCGGTGTTCTCGGTTGGAATAATAAAAAAGCGCTTGATTGTCCCCCACCAGCAGATTAAAGCCTTTAAACAGGTGATGATTTTTTGCCACTTCACGCAAGTAGGTCTCAGGAGAGCAGTTGTCGCGTAAAAAATCGACAACCAGATGCCCACGAGACTTGACCTCGTTGGGGCTTGTTGTTTCACGGACATTGGTGAGTGCAGAGAAGCGGCCGTTAGAAGTAATACCGAGCCATGTACCGCCTTCCTGCGCATCCTGACCGGCCAGAATGTGTGGTGAGTCTGGCCATAGATACAGATCCTTTGTCGGCCGTTTATAAAACTCATCCCGGTTCGCCGCTATGATAAGAGGGTATTCGGGATGCGCTTGATAAGAAAATAAAATGAGACACATGCTCAAGATTTTACCTGAAGTGCTTACGTCATCAAACTGTCTTTGGCGCTACGATTCAGGGATAATCGCTTCTTATTTTTTGGATCATGGAAATGGCATTGCTTTCTTATCTGTTGCTGGGCTGTGTTTCCGGAACGCTGGCTGGTTTGTTGGGCGTGGGTGGGGGCTTGATCATTGTTCCAGCCCTGATTTTTATTTTTCATCAGCAAGGCTTTGCGGATGAACTGATTACGCATATGGCGGTAGGGACCTCCCTGGCGACGATCATTTTGACCTCGATCAGCTCTGTGCGTGTGCATCATGCCCATGGCGCGGTGCAATGGATGCTGTTTAAACATTTGAGTGTCGGGATAGTCACCGGTTCCTTGCTTGGTGCGTGGCTGGCGGATTCTATTCAGGCAACTGCCTTACAAGTGTTGATTGCGTTGTTTGCTTTGGCGGTTTCGCTGCAAATGGGCTTTGATTTTAAGCCGACATCGCGACAACCTTTACCTGGCAAGAGGGGCTTGTGGTTAATTGGTAATGGCATTGGTATGCTATCGACCCTGTTTGGCATTGGTGGTGGATCAATTACCGTGCCCTTGTTGATTCGTTTCAGTGTGCCGATACAGCAAGCGGTGGCAACGGCATCGGTCTGCGGTTTGCCCATAGCCTTGGCGGGTGGTTTGGGTTTTGTGATAACGGGCTGGTCGAATCCCCTTTTGCCTGCGGCCAGTGCAGGTTATGTGTATGTACCGGCCTTTCTGGGCATTGTTGCTAGCAGTGTATTATTTGCTGGTTTGGGTGCCCGACTGGCACATCGTTTGCCAGCGTCCACTCTGAGAAAATTGTTCGCTTTGTTGTTGTTTGGCGTGGGCGTTCAACTACTGAGCGCCGCTTTATAAATCGAACGTGCTATTTATAGTTAGAAGTATCCAAAGGAGTTTTCATGCTTGTATTTCCCGCTATCGATCCTGTTGCGCTTGAGCTTGGGCCGCTTAAGGTACATTGGTATGGGGTGATGTATTTGCTGGCATTTGCTCAGGCCTGGGGATTGGCGACGTATCGGGCCAAGTCAGTGCCAGTGCCCTGGAATAATGATCAAATCAGTGATTTGATTTTTTATGGCGCCGTGGGTGTGGTTTTGGGGGGGCGACTAGGTTATGTGTTGTTTTATAATTTTTCCCACTTTCTGCAGGAACCCTTGTGGTTGTTTAAAGTGTGGGAAGGTGGCATGTCTTTTCATGGTGGCTTGCTTGGTGTTATTACCGCACTGATTTTTTTTAGTTATAAGGAACAGAGACATCCCGTGGATGTTCTTGATTTTATTGCGCCCGCAGTACCTCTGGGTTTGGGTTTGGGGCGTTTGGGTAATTTTATCGGGGGTGAGCTTTGGGGACGCCCTACCACTGCCGATCTTCCATGGGCAATGATCTTTCCGCATGTGGATAATTTGCCGCGCCATCCCTCGCAGTTGTACCAGATGTTCCTTGAAGGTCTTGTGCTTTTTGGCATTGTCTTCTGGTTCAGCGCCAGGCCTCGACCCCGTGCTGCCGTTATCGGTGTGTGGTTGTTGTCTTATGGCTGTATTCGATTCGTTGAGGAATTTTTTCGTCAGCCGGATGCGCAGTTGAACTTTATTGCATTCGACTGGTTAACGATGGGACAAGCCTTAAGTGCCCCAATGGTTGTGGCGGGAATTCTTATTCTGGTTTGGGCCTATCGCCAGAAATCCAGCGTGGTGAGTCAATGAAACAGTACCTTGATTTAATCAACAAAGTAAAAACACAGGGTGTTCGCAAGGACGACCGAACAGGTACGGGCACCTTGAGTATTTTTGGTCATCAAATGCGTTTTGATCTGGCACAGGGTTTTCCCTTGGTGACCACCAAAAAAGTTCATCTTAAATCGGTGATTCATGAGTTGTTGTGGTTCTTGCAAGGCGACACCAATATCCGTTATTTGAAAGAAAATGGTGTCAGTATCTGGAATGAATGGGCCGATGAGAATGGTGAACTGGGGCCTGTCTATGGACATCAGTGGCGTTCATGGCCAACAGGAAATGGCGAAAAAATAGACCAGATCAAACGCGTCGAAGAGGCGATTAAAACGAATCCTGATTCCCGACGTTTGCTGGTGAGCGCATGGAATGTGGCCGAGGTGCAGCACATGGCCTTGCCACCTTGTCATACACTGTTTCAGTTCTATGTGGCAGAGGGCAAATTATCGTGCCAGCTCTACCAGCGCAGTGCCGATGTCTTTTTGGGTGTACCGTTTAATATTGCCTCTTACGCGCTGCTGACCTTGATGATGGCCAAAGTGACGGGTTTGGAGGCCGGGGAATTTATTCATACCTTAGGTGACGCGCATCTTTACCTTAATCATTTGGAACAGGCCGATAAACAACTGGCGCGCGAACCCTATCCTTTGCCGATAATGCAGATAAAAGCGGATAGATCATCGGTGTGTGATTTTCGTTTTGATGATTTTGAACTGCTGAATTATCAGTGTCACTCTGCCATTGCGGCCCCAGTGGCGGTATAACTTGAACGGGTTTAAGTTGTGATGAAACTTTCACTGATTGCTGCAGTGGCTGAGAACGGGGTGATTGGCTGTAATAATAAACTGCCGTGGCATCTGCCGGCTGATTTGCAGCATTTCAAGCGGATCACCATGGGCAAACCGCTGATCATGGGGCGCAAAACCTTTGACTCCTTGGGCAAGCCCTTGCCGGGGCGGCCGCATATTATTGTGACGCGTGATCAGGGATTCGATTACCCGGGTTGCCATATCGTTCATGATCTGGACAGTGCGCTGCGCTGCGCGGCAGCGCTGCTTTCGGGGCAGGATAATGGCGAAACGATGGTTATTGGCGGCGCCGAAATTTACCGGCTGATTCTGCCTGAAATTGACCGGATGTATTTGACCGAGGTGCATCAATGCGTTGAAGGCGATGCCTTTTTTCCAGTTTTTGATCGTAATCAATGGCAGCAAGTCGCACGGGAGGATTTTCCAGCACCTTCAGTCACCGAATATGCCTACAGTTTTGTTGTGTATGAACGAAAAGGCCGTGATCCGCTTCAGTAATCCAGTTGTTGTTTTAATTGCTGAATGGCGTCTGTTCTCTGGGCAAAGGACCGTAGCCATTGTTCCTGGCAGTGTTGCGCCAGTGGCAATTCACGGTGTTGCAGATGCCCGGACAGTTCGATGAGTAGTGCTTGTTCTTCACGTTGCTCATGGTGTTCGAGAACATTTTTCAGTGTGCGCTGATAATCCAGCACATGAATAAGCCAACGGCGGGGCGACAGTGTCGAAGTCAGTGCTGTTGCGAGTTGTTGATCAGCGCGATCCAGCAGGGACAGGATTTTTGTGTGTTCGTGGTAGTACAGTGATGTTGCCCAGCGTGTTTCGCCAAGCTCTGCGTGGACAGGCAACAGTTGTTCGTTTTCCACGGTGATGTGCTCGGTCATGAGCGCGTGGAAATGCGCAAATAGTTGGCGCGCCACATCGAATTTCTGTTCAATAAGTGCTTCTTGTTGCAGTAGCAGCAGCTCGTTCAGTTGTTGATGAAAGGCGCTTACGACAGTTAAAAGCGTCGTTGATGATGGCAGCAAGCGGACATATCCTGTAAGAAAAGTGATTCAAGGGCTTTGGCGTGTTTAGCGTTGAGCACGAATTTTATAACGTTTAATCAACAGTGAAGCAAGGTGTATGAAAGATCTGCTTGCAACGGCATTGCGCTACGAAACAGGAACTCTATTGGTGCTGGATCAGCACTTGTTGCCCCACTGTGAACAATGGTTGGTCTGTGATTCGGTAGAGACCATGGTGAGCATGATTCAGCGTTTGCAAATTCGTGGTGCGCCTATTATTGGTATTGGTGCGGCTTTGTTGGTGGCGCATTTGCTGGAACGCGGGCGTGGGCGTGATGAATTACTTGAGGCGGTACGAATTCTCCGCGAAGCACGGCCTACAGCGGTGAACCTCATGTTCTGCATGGATCGAATGGCCGAGGCCTTGCAGCAGGACAATTGGCAGCAGGCAACTATCACCTGTGCGGAGCACTTGTTTGATCAGGATAAAATACTGTGTCAGGCGATGGCAGGTCACGGCGCTGCACTTATCAATGAGAATGATCACATACTGACGCACTGTAATGCGGGCAGTCTGGCAACAGCCGGTGTGGGTACGGCCATTGGCGTGATTACTGAAGCCTGGCGACTGAAAAAAAACATCTCCGTTTGGGTGGGTGAAACACGTCCCCTGTTACAAGGTGGGCGATTAACGGCGTGGGAAATGGAAAAAGCCGGCATTCCCTACCACATTATTTGCGATAACATGGCTGCCTCGTTAATGAAAGCGGGCCGTGTAGATAAAATTTTTGTCGGCGCGGATCGTATTGTGGCCAATGGTGATTTCGCCAACAAAGTGGGTACGTATAATCTGGCTGTATTGGCTTTTCACCACGGCATTCCTTTTTATGTGGTTGCGCCGCATACAACGGTCGATGTTAGTTGTGAAACGGGGGACGATATTCCCATTGAACAACGTTCACGTTCCGAGGTCATGGGTGTTAAAGGGAGTTTTGGTGAGGTCAGCTGGAGCCCTGCCGATGCACGTGCCTACAATCCTGCCTTTGATGTGACCCCGGCAACATTAGTGAGCGCTTGGGTGTTGGATAGTGGTGTGTATGATCAGTCGGACATCGTTAATGGCGCGTTAGCACGTTTGGGCTAATCACTTGGTATAGAGAACCTGGGCAAAAAGAAAAACACGGGTTTTAATTTCGCCACGGTTGTGCGTGAGAAATACAGGGTTTATTTTTTTATTTCCAGCAGCTTATTAATAAAATGACTGAGCTGCTCGCTATTTTTTTTCATGCTATCAATCATGCGTTTTGTTTTGTCACTCAACTGATCTTCTGTGGACGTAGTGATAATGTCGAGCGCTCCCCTGATTGCTGTCAGGGGCGTTTTTAGTTCTTGCCTGAGAACAGTCAAGGCGTCGGTTTGTGCTCGTTCGTGTTTTTTAACTTCGGTTGTGTCCTTGATAACACAACCGTATAAAGGTGGATTCAACAGGCCTATGGTTGTTAGTGCAACATCAAGCATTAAAAAAGAACCTCCCTTCTTCACCCCATCCATTTCCCGGCCAGTCTCAATGCCTGTTGTTTTTTCGTAAGGGATAAGCGTTTTAAAAGGGATGGCTGAGTAATCATGCGTCAGGTCTGGAATAAGCTGCGATATATTACGGCCTATGATTTCGCTGCGCGAATAAGCAAAAATTCTTTCGGCGGCATGATTCACCGATTGGATAAGTCCCTCCTGGTTAAAGGTAATTAAACCCTCCGGAATACTGTTTAAGATATCGTTGAGTTGTTGTTGATGTGCATTGAGAGATAAATCCTTTTCCTGATTCAACCGCTGAATTTCGGTTTTTTCCTGGATGATGCGAATCAAGTACACCGTTATTAAAGAAAAAAACAACAAGGAGGTGAGTGCTGCTTTTAATGCCTGGAGACGTGCTTGCATTTTCTCCCTGATATCACTGGTTGTGATGACAGCATGCCATTTTCGATTGCCAAAATTAATTTGATGTACAATTCGTGGGGAATTTGTGCGCTCGACCTTGGTAGTGTTCGGTGAAGTACTCGTGAATGATTTTGACAAAATAAGTCGCTGACCGTCATTTTCATCAATATCGAATAAATTGATGTGAATGTTGCTCAGATAGTTGGTGTTGTGCCGGTATTTAACGGCAAGGTTGTTAAACAGGATGTCAACGCGTATATCACCCACGATTAAACCATTAATGGTGTTATTGGGCGCCGAAAGACTCGATTGTTTTGCGACATTACTAAAAATAGGCACCATAAGCAGTACGTTAGCTTGCTCAGTCGCACCTTGTGCTTGGACCCGCGTTTCGCTGAGCGTAGGCGTTTTATTTTTAATGACTTGTCTGATGGTTTTTCGCCAGGCTTTGTCAGATCCCAGATCAAACCCAAGCATTTCTTCGTTACTCCTGTAGGGTTCTACATAAAAGACAGGGTAATACTTGGTTTTATATTGAGCAGGGATTGATTTTCCCAAGGGCGTTTTCTGGGTAAAACGAAAGTCCGGAAAACCATCATGTTGCGCGAAAGTTTCATAGCGCATACGTTCATTGTGTTTGACTTCAGGCACCCATTCAATGGCTTGCAAGGCGGTGGATCTTTTGTAAAGCGGGGTAACAAAGGTATAAAAGCTGAAACGATCAACCAATTCACTTGCCCCGAAGAATGTAGCGACTGATTCCAGGGTATGAATCTGTGACTCCAGGTCATTCTCGATCATCTCAATAAAGCTGTTGGCATGTTTTTCGAAACGTTGCTGGGTTTCTGTCTCTTCATTACGCTGAACGTAAATGAAGAGCGAAACGGTGACCGTAATGCCGAGTAATGCTGTCAGTACTGCCGGTGTGTATCGGAAGCTAAATTGCATTGGTTGTGACTCAGAGTGATGCGGTTAACGATGAGTTCAGATCTGTTGCATCTCTGTTTAGCAAGATGGTCTCATTTTAATGGATGAAGTTACAGTAAACCGTCGTTTGAATAAAACGTAATCCATCTTGCTCAAGAAAGCGTAGGTGTTATTGGATAAATCGCAAATGAAATTTAAAACCGGGGTAAGAGAAAGAGGCGTATTGGTACGTAAATGAGTAGAAAATAATCCGTCCACTGTCACTGTCCAAGGGACAGATGACAGCAGGCTTTAGGGCAGTGGGGTATTAACAGGCCCTAGCGGGATTTTTCGCGGGCAATGGCGCGATGACCAATGTCATTGCGATAGTAAATTCCATTCCAGTGAATTTTACGGACGAGCTGATAGGCTTTTTCCTGAGCCTCGCTTACGGAGGCACCCAGGGCAGTGGCGCAAAGAACCCGTCCTCCTTGTGTGATCACCTGTCCTTGCGGGTCACAGGCGGTGCCGGCATGGAACACTTTGGCATCCTGATTCAGACTGTTTTTGTCTACTGGTGGCAGCCCACTGATAATGTCGCCTTTTTT
>DAIRVL010000076.1:0-3999 GCA_036802845.1 Pseudomonadales bacterium
TTCACGTAAAGAAATTTCTTTATTCATGGTGCGGCGCCCTGAGTGATGGGGGCAACGATACGGGTATCGCTGTTGTTCAGACTGTAGGTTCCCGATACGCCGATGCCTCGAAACATCATTATTTCTGAAACGCTGCGCATCACCTGTGCGGTTGTGCTTAAACGATTACGCGGGATGTAAATCACATCATCGGGTGAGAGTAGCGTAGACATCTTGTCACTTTTGCCATTGATCAGATCTTCAAGGTCGTACACTTTTGCTTTCATTTCTCCTTTTATCTGTGTCATTGCAACGACGGTGCTCAGTTCGGCTTCTCGGGTTGGGCCACCGGCCAAGGCAAGGGCCTGAAAAAGTGAAACGTCACTGTTAACAAAGTGCCCGCCCGGGTTATTGACCTCGCCAAATACAAATATCTGCCTTGGGTGGGTTTTCTGCAAAAGCACATCGACGGACATGCCTTGAAACAATTTTTCGTAGCGCTGGTTGGCTTCGGTTTTGACGGCCTGAACGGATTTATCTTTCACTGAAATTTCACCCACCAGCGGGAGTGAAATTTTGTAATCGTCGCGTACAACAAGCAGACGTGCTTGCCCCATATTGGGGTGATCGAGGGATTGTCGTAATTCTTTAATGTAGACCTGGTATTCCGCGAGACTGATAAAAAACGCCGGATTTTTCAGGATAGGCCGATACTGTTGCGTGACCCTTTGTTGAATTTCATTCACGCTCAGTCCTGCTACTTTGAGATCACCGATGAAGGGCATAGAGATATAACCGTCGGGCCTGACCTGGTAAATGCCGTCGTATTCGCTGGCACTTAAAAATTTTACTGACAGTTTATCGTGTGGAGCAACGCGATAGATTTCCGTGCTGAGCGTATCAAAGTGGAAAAGCACATCCAGCACATCTTCCGGCTGCAAGAGATAGTCGTTTAAATCAGCACTGTTTGAGGCGGCATTATTTTTCCCAAAATGCTCCAGCGGTATGCTGTATTGCTCTTCTTTGGGAAAAGTGCCGCAAGCGCTGAGTAATAAGAACAGGGTTGAGAGCAAGATATATCGCATGATTAATTTCTTCTTCAGGAGAGATTGGCCAGCCGGCGCGGGATAAAATGCTGTCGCTTTTTGAGGATGCTGCCAACAAGTTTTGCGCCGACCTGGTCGAGTTGTTGTTTAATATGAAGAGCGTTTTCGTTAGGGGTTTCGTTTTCTGAGATTATCAAAATCACGCCGCCAAAATTTGCCGCCAAAAGCAGGCTTTGCTGCTGATCCAGTCCGGAGCCGTTAAATACAATGTATGAAAAATGGGTTTGTAAATCGCGAAGTCGTGCACCCAGCGCTGTGCTTATTTCACACCATTCACGTGCTGAGGCAGGATGACCCGCGCCCATCACATGAATGTCGTTTTCTTTGTGATACAGCAGATAGGGGTCGTGATCATTGCTTCTGGCGCTGACCCAATCGCTAAAACCAGGCACATCCTGCAGTTTAAAGTGCGCGCTTAAACTGGCGTTAAAGGGATTGCCATCAATCACCAACACAGGTTCAGCCGATAACTTTTTTAATGACATTGCTAATGCGAATGTACAATCGGTTGTTTCCTCACTTGAGCTTGCGTGTGCGACATACAGTGTTTTGCATTCTTCCTGCAATAAACACGTGCTCAGATTGAATTCATTGGGTGAAATTATTTTCATGATGACCTTGTAACGTTTGCGTGCTCTGGATTAGTAAGCGCCATCACCCTTTAAAACGACCAAGGGAGTTCTGAGCAGGATTTTTATATCCTGCAAAGGGCTTTGATTGATCAAATAATCAGAATCGAGTTGGGTACGTTGATCAAAATCAAGATTGCTGCGACCAGATATTTGCCACATTCCCGTAATGCCCGGGGGCGAACCCAGGCGGATGAAATGGTTGTCTGCATACGCTGAAATATCAAAAGACGTTGGTCTTGGCCCCACCAAACGCATGTCGCCTTTAACGACATTAATGAGCTGTGGTAACTCGTCCAGACTGTATTTGCGGAGAAACGTGCCTATATGCGTAATTCGTGGATCGTTTTTTACTTTGAAATCCGGCGATCCATTTTGATGGTTATTCAGATGCGCCAGCTGCGCTTTGAGCTGCTCGGCATTGTGGATCATGGTGCGGAATTTGTACATTTTGAAGCGACGACCCAGGTAACCGGTTCGATCTTGCAAAAAGAAAACCGGTCCTTTGCTGGTTATTTTTATCGCGATGGCAATGGGTATCATTAGCGGTGTAAGGGCAAGCAGTATTAGCGCTGCGAGTACAGCACCTGAAATTCGTTTGGTGTTGCTGTGGTTCCAACCTTGCGTGGCTGCTTGGTCTGACACCAAACTGGCCTGTTGTTTGGGGACATAAGGACTCATTTTGTCACGTAGCAAATTATTGCGTCGGCATGTGGATGTTTTTTCGCGAGGATTATTTCTTTCTACCCTGGAAAACATGGGTGTTTCTCTATTAACGTGTGGTTGGAATCATTTGCCAGAATTTAAGTATTACATCCCGTTGATGTCTGTTGCATTACAGAAAAAACAAAATTCGGCGAAGTGTTTTGCTGTTGTTTATTAAGCAGGCGAATACTAGCGTACCAAGATCAAAGCATACAAACAATTTATTGTAAACTTACTATTCATAAGCTACGCGCTTTAAATTTTTTGGTAAAGCGGTTATAAACTGTGCTGGATAATTTACGGGCGCCTACCATTACAAATGAAAATTCAATTTACTGTATTTGCTAATCTTGATGCCGCAGTCAATGCGCCGGAATATCGCGAGCTGATTGATCACTGCCCGGATGCCACCTTGTTTAATGACTGGCCATGGCTTTCAACGTGGAATGCTCACCTTGTCTGTGATCAGCGCGTGTTTCTTGTTGGTCGCACACACGAGGGTCAACTGGTCGCTTTTTTGGGACTGAGAATCAGTGATGAATTCATGCACGGCGTGCCAGCCAAGGTGGCGCGTTTGCTTCAATATCCCTGGGCCGATCGTGTGGGGCTGTTGTTGCATCCAGCGTATCTGCATGAATGGGAGGCCATGCTGGATTGCCTTGATGCGCTGTCTAACAATTGGGATGCCATGGTCTGGGGGCAATGGTGTGACTCTCAAGGTTTGCGAGAACGTGCATTGGCTTGGTCGCAAAGGAAGAATGCATGGTTGCACAGTGTTTTAACCTGCAGTTGTCCGGTTTTATTTATAAACGGCAAAAGCGAAGACGAAATGATTGCCTCGTATCCGTCCAAAATGCGCACCGATTTAAAACGCCGCAGAAAAAAACTCGAGCAAATGGGTGCAGAAATAAAACATTTTCGTCCGAATCAGCATGACGTCGTCGCACTTGTTGAAGCTTTAAAAAACTCCGAAGCACAGAGCTGGAAAGGTGATGAAGGTGTGGGCATTTTTACCCATCCGCAAGGCGCTGCGTTTTTCGCTGATGTTGCCCAGCGTTTGGCGCAGGAAGATCAACTGGATGTGGCGTTGATTTATCTTGAGGGTCAATTGGCGTCTTACCGATTCGGTTTTTATTATCGCAAGCGCTTTCTGGATTACAGCGTGGCGTATCTTCCCGAACACAACAAGCTGGCTTTGGGCCGTATTCTTCTGGATGAGGTGGTACTTTCAGCGGCGCGTGAGGGTTATGAGGCCGTGGATGCGTCGCGGGTTGGTTCAACAACAAAACATATCTTGCTCGAACGCACCGATCAGGTCATCCCGCACTGGCGTTTGTATTGGTTTAATAAAAATACGAAGGGTTTGTTGCTTAAAGGCTTGGTGACTTTGGGCAAACCGCTGGCTAAACGCACGCGTTTAAAGTTACGCCAACTGCGTGCCTGAGTTCAGCTATGTTTGTGCTTTTTTTTGAGATGTGCAAAGCGTTCGCCTTTATAGTGAGCTGTTCTTGTGAACCGCATACCCAGCCAGCGATAAAAGTAAATTTGTTCACCCGTTTCCTTCATGCCCAGATGAAACA
>DAIRVL010000076.1:4099-11720 GCA_036802845.1 Pseudomonadales bacterium
CCTGTTTGCAGTTGTTCTTTGTAATACGCACGTTGGTGCGAAAAATGGGTTTGACACCGAGGCAGGTCGGCTTCGGTCAATAAACGTATATGCCAACGTTTGGATTCCTTGTAGCGGCGAACCGGCAAGGATAAATCGCGCTCAAGTAACACCAAGGTATAGCGTCTGAGAATAAAAAATTTGATCAAACGCTTTAGGGCCGATTTCATATTGTTGTAAAAACCAAAACAGTGGGGCGGTGATAGACGCATTCTTGGGTGTCGAGAAAAAAATGCGGCCCGTTTAGGGTCGCTTTGGTTTTACTGAATTATTTTTGTTTTACAGTCATCCAGTGTGCCTAAGGTATAACCGCTTTCTCTTGCGGTGTCGATAATAGCCGGCAGATTTTCAAGTGTTTGTTTGCTGTAATCGTGCAGTAAAATTATAAAAGAATCGTTTGTGGGCGAGCCATTGGTAAAGGCTTTTTTAATGTTAGCTAACTCCTTTGCGGCTGACACTTGATAGACGGGTTTATAATCCAGGCTGTCAAGGTTCCATAAGCCAATGGTTTGGTCCGCATCCCATGCAAGGATAGAGCTTTTTGGTGTTAATTTGCCGTGCGGTGGGCGCATATAACGCATTTTGTAATTGGCAATATTCATCACGATATCGTCGGTTTTTTTCAATTCCAGTTCGACATCGGCCAGACTCAATGTTGTTAAGTCGGGATGGCTCCAGGTGTGATTGCCCACAACGTGGCCTTGTTCTAGGGTATCGAGCAAATAACTTGCGTAAAGCGATTTTTGCAGTCGACTGCCTACCACGAAAAAAGTCGCTTTCACATTGTGAGATTGCAAGATGTGCAGAATAGCCGGGGTATTCTCGTGGGGGCCATCGTCGAAGGTTAGTGCCACGATGCCAGGTGTTTTGCACTGAATCAGCATGGGTTCGAATTTGGGTTCGGGCGGACAAACAGGTTCCTCTGCCATGCTCTTCGTACAAAATAAAGCAAGAGCCAATGCAATGAATCGAATCCGGTGTTTTGATAGCGTTAGCATAGGTTGTGCGCCCCCCAAAAAGGCTTGATAAATGGGTGCTGAAAAGGAATCTATGCGATGCCAAGTATGACCACTGCGTGGTTAAACGCGTAAGTATTTTTGGATCGTGATGGATGGTTTGATTGATCGAAATTTGGCCATCGTACCGGAGCTTGGCTTAAAAAACAAACGCAATTGCGCAATTGCAAGGTAAGGTAAGGTAAGGGATACAGTTTGGTCGGTTCTTAAAAACGGGTCTAATTCTTCGTTTGAAATCAGGAAAAAGTTCTTGCCCAATTCTCAGTAAGGCAGCTTTTTAATTGCATTACCTGAAATATTTCCATTCTTATCCATTGTCAAATAGGGTAATCCCAATTCTTCCAGCCAGACTGCGGCTTCGTTTTCATTTTTCAGCATGGCGATGGTTGTTGCTGTGCCTGCAACAAGGCATTGTTCTGCCAGCACGCTGACGCAAGAAAGGCCTTCAACGGGCCATCCGGTTTTAGGGTTAAGAATATGGCTGTATTTTTTGCCATCAATCACCATACAGCGTTCATAATCACCACTACTGGCCAAGGCACCTTCTGTAAGAGCAATAATGGCCATGGCATTATCAGGAGACAGTGGATGCCGGATGCCTACCTGCCATGGCAGTCCATCGGGGTGAGGACCCAGCACGGCAATATCGCCACCCAAATCAATCAAACCATGATGAATGCCTTCTCCTTGGCACAAGGTGCGCAAGGCATCAACCGCATATTCTTTGACGTAACCACCAAAATCTATTTCCATGCCGCGCAGGGCTAAATAAAAAAATGGCCTGCGCCACTCAACTTTATCCCAGTCAACGGCTGGCATAAGCTGCTTGATAGCATCCGATGATGGCAGTTTGCCAGATTTAAAATCCCAAGCTTTTCTGAGTATGCCAGATGTTATATCAAACAATTGATTGCTCTGCTGATAAGCCACTTCAGCATAATCCAGCAGTATGGCTGTTTCATCGTCAACCTTTGTTCGAACTCCAGTGCCTGCGTTTTGGTTAATTAAACTGGTTAAACTGTCACTGCGGTAACGAGAATATTTTTTTTCCAAACGCTGAACTTCGGTTTCTGCCAATTGGGCTATGCGAAGAATTTGTTCTCTGTTTTCACCATACAGGCGCAATTCACAGGGACTGCCCATGGCTTTAAACGCATACACGCCAAATTCCATTTTGATGTTCTGCCTGATTTTGTTATACAAATTAATAACGAATAATACGCAATGTCTTAAGCAGGTACAGTATCAATTAGTTAAATTCGTAGTCCAGACCAAAGGTGATTAGATTAAAAGAAACCAGACCTGGAGATGCTTCGTTATTGGAGTAAAGCCCATAATTAGCATCGCTGTCATAATGCTCGCCTGAAACAAGAAACGTCCAGTTCTTATAGGATGTTTCAATACGCAAACCCGTAGCCACTGCACCATAGGTCGACAGTCGGAAATCATCTGCATAATATTTTTCACTTAACTTCGCATTGTTAGAGAAAAAATCCGCTGCTTCTTGGGAATAATAACGGGCATAAGGGACCATTTTAAAATACTGTTTAACATTCTGATGCCAGGCTAATTCAAGGGTATGAGAGTTGACGCTCCAGTTGTCATGATAAAACCGGTAATCGGCATGCAGTGCCGCATCGGCACTGGGAATAAATTGCCTATACCCGAGTGTCCATGCCCATTGTTGTTTTTCATCGGGCCGTTGATCACGGTATTTATAAGGATCCGTCAGATACCCGCTTAAATTGGTATAACTCAAACCGGTCTGTATAAGAGAATACTTGTTAATAACTTGACCAATTCCAAAAAACAGTGAAAGACTGTCTTTATTTCCCGTGGTAATTTTTGCCGGAATCAAACCCTGCGTGGGTTCCAGTTCATCATTGGAAAAACTGATGCCGGCATTTAAGGTGGTGTGTTTCTCATTGAGGTTATAAGCCCCATCAAGAGCAAAGGCGTTTGACACATAATCGTTCTCTGAAGAATGACTCAGGGTGAGGCCTGCATTGCCTTCACTGGCGTAATAACGAAAATTAACGCCTATATCATCCCTGTTTTCCCGAATACTTGCCCCACTCATGACCAATTTTGTTTGCCCACCAACTTCACCGGTAAACCAGGGAGAGGCGCCGCTCAGGGTTTCTGCTTGCAAATCAAGGGTCACTGAATATTGATCCATTACGGGAATAATCAATCGGAACTGATTAATGTCGATATCATAGCGGTCCACAGATGCTGATGCATTGCCATTAATTGGCCCAAAAGTTTTTGCCGCATCGGTAGGTTCTTCCTGGTAACTTGAAAAACGGTAACCCAGCTTGATATTTTCAGGCGGGGTATCGGCGAGGGATTTTTGAGACAGAGCAGGCAACAACAAAGCAGCAGAACTTAGTGCCAGCAGAGCCGCGCTTTTTTTCCTTTGTCCAACTCGATTTGCAATCGGCTGTTGATTACAGTCACAATGCGTATTGATTTTTAATTGTTGGGAATTTTTCTTTTCCATAAGATTATTTTATTAAGCCCTTAAGAATTGAGTTATCAATTGCATCCACAACCACCGCCTGCCGCCTGTCCGCCACCACTGGAACCTTCCTTAGAAAAATAGATATGCCCCTGCATCTGCGCTTCCATCGGATCAAGTTGCCAGGCCATTTCCTTTTTTGCCAGCATTCCACGTTCCCAGGGTTTTACCGTTGTACAGGCGCTCAAACCCATCGTGATAAAAATAAAAATGAAGAGGGTTTTATTTTTTATGTCCATAAAAAATACTCTGTTTGGTTTTCATCGATCTACAAGCAAAACAGGGAATTTATTCTCTCAAGCCAGAGGCAATTTTTTTAACATTTATTAGTTCAATTATTTTCTGTCTGATCTCATTGATATCGTTTTTTTTAAACCCGGTATGAATCCAGCGTATGCTGCCTTCCCGGTCAATCAAGTAAGCGGTAGGCATGCCTTTTAAATTAAATTTATCAGGAGCCTGAGTGTTGATGCCACGCAATACAGGATAATTTACCGGAAATTGCGCAAGGAATTTTTCAGCATCTTTGGCATTTTCATCAAGATTGATGGCGTATACTTCGAAGACTTGTTGATGCAATTCTTCTCTTAACGAATCCAGTTCGGGAAATGAAACACGACAGGGGCCGCACCAGGACGCCCAAAAATCGACGTACACCACCTTGCCTTTTAAATCGTCTAAAGCCAAATTCTTCTCTTTACCGATTTGGACTAAGGACAGAGCAGGGGCTTTATCACCTACGCCCAGCGCCCAGCTGTTCTGAATCGACATTAACAAAGACAATGTCAGCATCAATGTGCTAACAGCATGCATAAGATACTTTCTGATCATGTTGCTACTTCCCGCTAAAATTATCTGATATTTATCACTGCTTATATTCTTTTGCTGCGCAATGCATGCGTTATTTATTGAGGTGCTCCGCCACTTATCCAGTCCAACAGGGTTGATTTTTCAGGAGACGTCAGTGAGCTTGGAGGCTTTGGCATCTGGTCTGATTGAACTTTGGCGGCAATGTCTGCAATCCTTGAAAAAACTTCCGAGTAATTCGTTAATGGACTGATTGACCGACTACCACCAGATCTATGACAGCTCACACACTTATCATCAAAAATTGTTTTTGTATTGCTGGTATAGGTGTAGTTGGTCGTTGCATTAACTGATATCTGCACCATATCGCTGGATAGCTGGCCCGACGTATCGGTTACGGCGAGTTGAAAAACAAGTATTTCGCTATTGACCAGAGCCGGCGCGCTAAAGCTTGGGCTCGCAATGGCTGTATTAGATAAGGTGACACTGGTTCCCGATGTTTGCGACCACGCATAAGTTGCTATGCCTAAATCATCAGTAGACGCGCTGCCATTCAGGCTTACTGAATTTCCTTCATTTACTGTCTGATCTGGACCCGCATTGGCAACCGGTGGATTATCATTTTTCACTGTTATTTGTACGGTGTCAGTCACTGATTGATTCAGCGTATCGGTCACAGTTAGAGTAAACGTTAGGGCGGTATCATTAAGCACTGCGGGTGCGGTAAAGCTTGCATTTACAGCGTTTGCATTGGTTAAGGTAACCGTGGAGCCTGCGCTTTGCGTCCATGAATGGCTTATTGCGCCCTCGGTATCACTCGAAGCACTGCCATTAAGGTTTACGGACTCACCTTCGTTTACCACCTGATTGGGGCCAGCATTGGCGGAGGGTGGGTTATCATTATTCACTGTCACCAGTACGGTATCACTACTGGATTGATTGGCGGTATCAGTGACTGTCAGTTGAAACACCAACGCTTCGGTGCTTACAACCGAAGGCGCGGTAAAGCTTGCGCTTACGGTATTTGCATTATTTAAGGTCACCGCTGTTCCTGATGTTTGTGTCCATACGTAGGAGATAATTCCCGCGTTATCACTTGAAGCACTGCCATTTAAATTAACAGCACTGCCTTCAAGAACAATCTGATCACTCCCGGCGTTGGCAACGGGCGCAGGGTCGGCAGCGACATCATTTACCGTAATAGTTACCGTGTTGCTGCTTGACTGGTTTAGCGCATCTGTAACAGTCAATTGAAATGTGAGGACAATGGCGTTTGAGGGTGACGCATTCGGTGCGAGAAAAGTTGGGTTCGCCGTGCTTGTGCTTGATAAAGTAACGGCAGTGCCCGAGGCTTGAGTCCATGCATAAGTGATAATGCCATTATCGTCAGAGGAGGCACCGCCGTTTAGTGTAATCGTTAAACCTCCGGTCACACTTTGGTTAACACCGGCATTGGCAATGGGGGATGCATCATTCAGTACTGTTATCTGAACGGTATCACTGCTGGTCTGGCTGGCTGAATCGCTTACTGTTAATTGAAAAGTCAGCGCAGTATCGCTGTTAATTGCTGGCGTGTTGAATCCAGGCGTGGCCGAGTTTGGGTTGGTCAACGTGACTGTTGGTCCGGACACTTGAACCCATGAGTAGCTGATTGCACCTTCTGCATCGCTTGAGCCCGTGCCATCAAGGGTCACCGCAACACCTTCGTGTACTGTCTGATTAGTGCCTGCATTTACCACAGGCATATTGTCCAGGTTGTTGACAATAATACTTACCGTGTCTGTATTTGTCTGACCCGCAGTATCTGTCACGGTTAATTCAAACTCCAGAATTTCTACAACCGACACCGAGGGTGCAATAAAATCAGGATTAACACTTCCGGCATCACTTAAGGTCACTGGCACACCAGAGATCTGAACCCACGAATAAGCAGTGATGCCCATATCATCAGCGGAAGCGGCGGCGTTTAATGTCACCGTTAGGCCTTCATTGACTTGCTGGTCGTTGCCTGCACGAGCCACTGGCAGGGGATCACCAATGCCTGAGGGCGCACCATTGAGCAGCCAGCCGAGTAATAAATCAAACTCTGTTGCACTTAAGGCAGGGGAACCTTCCTTTGGCATTGCGCCTGCCTCAAGCGAATAAATAATCGCTGATTTCTTGGCATAAACGTCTTCGTAGCTAGCCAGGGAGAAAGGTGCCAAAGGACTGGCTGGATAATGACAGGTTGTGCAATATTGATCGATGATGGCTTGGGTATCATTATAATAAGTCGCTCCAAGCGCAGAAGTCTGAGCCTGAAGTTCCTGATCAGACGGATTATTTTTGCCGTTCTCGCCGCCACACGCTGTCAGCAAGATTAAAAACAGGCTTGTGATTAATTTAACAATAGGCTGTACGGCTGAGTGATACTTCATAACGACTTTTTTTAAAAAAAGTAAACTGAAGAACGGCATCAGGCAAGCTTAATTGCCAAAGGGATATCTTTAATAGTAGATAGATAGTTTGTTTGCTGATGACATGATGCTTCGCGATTTTTTATTTTTTTGAGTAATTTTGTTGGTCTCGTGTAAGCATGAAAACTGAGTTAGCGTTTCAATAGAAATGGATTTTCGGTGTGCGATTTTTTTATAGTCAGGCTTAGTGTTGAAGCTGGGTTTGCGGCCGTTTATTGCTCGGTGAGCCGTCTAGCGAAATCCATTCGATGGATTGGGCGTAAACTGTCTGCGGAGGTGTTGGACGATTGCACGCAAGAGTTTGTGTTACACAAAAAAACCTGGATGCCCAGAATTTTAATCGCCAACTCGCAAAAAACGTGGGACAAGTTCGCCATTCACCTCAACGGGTTCGTTAAACATAGTCAATGGCCTGACCCATAAATCAAACTCACCATACAAGGTGCGGTACACCACCATTTTCTCCTGGGTCTCGCTGTGGGTTGCCAGTCCGATGACGTCGTATTCCTTGCCTTTGTAGTGACGGTATTTGCCCGTTTGTAGTGTTTGCATTTTTGTGTTCTCCCAATGGTTTAATTACAAGGTCACTTATATACCCTTCAGGCTGTTGTTTTTGCGCCAATCAATGAAAGGCTCAAGTGATGGAAAAGAGTTTGTACATTTATCGCGATGGGTTTTTGATGGGGCAATGTATTGCCGGGCAAGAGGGTTTTTCGTCGTCTGATGATTTTGTTAGTTCATGTGCGCTTGCCGCGAAATCACGATTATCGGGGGCTAACTGT
>DAIRVL010000077.1:0-11578 GCA_036802845.1 Pseudomonadales bacterium
ACCGGTTAAACGGTAGACTTTTTGACAACCCGCTTTTCGTAGAATCTGGCCCGAGGCGCCCGTCGTATGCCCATGGGTACAGACCAGTATAATCGGCTTGTTTTTATGCGATTCCAGTTCGATCAAACGCTCCTGCAAACGATCATGCGGAATATTAATCGAACCGGTTATATGGCCGGTTTTAAAATCTTTAGCCGGACGCACATCAAGTACCAGCGCGCCCTCATGATTAATCAGGTTTACCGCCTCTAAACTATGCAGTCCACGACCACCGCGCATGGCTTCGTATTGAATAAACAAAGTGAGCAACACCAGAAACACCGAACACAAGGCCCAGTGATTGCTGACAAATTCGAAGAACTGATTCATTTATTAAACTCCACGTATTTCAAGGCCTGATGACGCATTAATTAACGGGTCCAAAGTATACACCAGCCCCGCGCTTAAAATAGCCAAACACATGAATTAAAGGTAAAATGCGCGGCCATCACGTTGTTACAGTACGCGGCACCACACCGAGGTAGTCTTTGGAAAAGCGAAAAACCTATCTACTTGTCATTTTGGATGGTTTTGGTTATCGACAAGAAACCAAAGCCAATGCGATAGCAAACGCCCATACGCCTACACTGGATCGTCTGCTGGCGACCTATCCCCACACATTGATAGCTACCTCCGGCAAAGCTGTCGGTTTACCAGACGGACAAATGGGCAATTCTGAAGTGGGTCATATGACGCTCGGCGCAGGACGCGTTGTCTACCAAAGTTTTTCGCGAGTCAACAAGGCTATAGAAGACGGTGATTTCTACACCAATACCGTGCTGTGTGATGCGGTAGACAAAACAAAACGCAATAACAGCACCCTGCATATTATGGGGCTGCTCTCACCCGGCGGGGTTCACAGCCATGAAGATCATTTCTGCGCGATGATCAAACTGGCCGAGCAACGCGGCGCTAAAAAGGTGATGGTGCACGCTTTCCTCGATGGTCGTGATACGGCACCGCGTAGTGCTGAAAATTCCCTGAAAAAAATAGACCAGCTGTTACACGACACCAAACTCGGGCACATTGCCTCTATCGTGGGCCGTTATTACGCCATGGATCGTGACCAACGCTGGCCTCGCATTGAGGAAGCCTACAATCTGCTTACGCAAGGACAGGCACAGTATCAATATGCAACAGCCTTAGATGGCTTGAATAACGCTTATCTACGTGATGAAAGTGACGAATTCGTCAAACCCACACGCATCAGACATGCTAACGAATCCATAGAACAGATCACCGTCCAAGAGGGTGACAGCGTCATATTCATGAATTTCCGTGCTGACCGTAGCCGACAATTAACTGAAGCCTTTACAGCGGAACTTTTTACAGGATTTTATCGCAACAAAAGACCTCAACTGGCTGCTTTTGTCACCCTCACGCAATATGCCGAAAACCTTGAAGCACTCGTGGCCTTCCCGCCTGATTCACTACACAACGGCTTGGGCGAGTATCTCGCCAACACACAAAAAACCCAACTCCGAATCGCTGAAACGGAAAAATACGCGCACGTCACCTTCTTTTTCAGTGGCGGACAAGAAGATACTTTTCCTGGCGAGCAACGTATTCTGATCAACTCGCCCCAGGTTGCCACCTACGATTTACAACCCGAAATGAGCGCGTTTGAAGTGACCGATAAACTGGTCGCCGCCATAGAAAGTGGCCACTATGATTTCATTGCCTGCAATTACGCCAATGGCGACATGGTAGGACACACCGGAAACTATCAGGCCACCGTACGCGCCATTGAAGCGATTGATCAATGCTTGCAACGTATTGAAACGGCGATTCTTGCCAATAAAGGGGAGTGCCTGATCACGGCAGATCACGGCAATGCCGAACAATTGGAAGATGAAGCTACAGGCCAAGCCCATACTTCGCACACCACAGGCCCCGTCCCCTTGATCTACATTGGCCAGCCTGCCACACTGCTCAATGACGGAACTCTTTCTGACATTGCGCCCACCTTGTTACACTTGATGCAATTGCCAGTCCCCAAGGAAATGACGGGGCGTAATCTCGTTCAATTGAAGCACACATAATGCGACCCACGTGACCAGGTATACAACTGCGCTAATAAAACATCTGATAGTTCATGCACTGCTAGGACTCACCTTTTTGTTTGCAGCCGTGATGGCGCACGCCGCCACTTCATCGACTTCAACATCAATAGCTAACAGTGAAGACAAGCTCAAAAACATCCAGTCACATATCACGTCGTTGCTGGATCAACTACGCAGCCGTAAAGACAACTATCAGCAACTTCAAACCACGCTAAAAAAGAATGAGCAGGAAACTGCCGCTCTCAACAAAAAAATCGCCCAAATCCAAACGAAAAATCGCGATCTGGAAACACATATCACCACACTAAACACCCAAATTCAGCAACAAAAAGAGGCTATCAACACAATCAAGCAGTACATGCGTGAGGATATTCGCCAAATTCACCGTCAGGGCCCCGATAATCAACTCAAAATTGTCCTGAACATGGAAGATCTAAACGCATTATCACGAACGCTCTACTATCAGCAAAAAATTATCAGTGCGCGACAAACTCAGTTCGAAAAATTCACGCGGGCTCTGAATGAGCTAGAAACAACACAAACAGCGCTGGCAAAAGAACAACAAGAATTAGCCCTCTCTTACGAAGATCTAGCCAACAAGAAAAAATCGCTTGATAAAAAACAGAAACAGCGACAAAGCACTTTGGCGAAACTGGAACAAAGTATCCACCAGGAAACGAGCGCGATTGAGAAGAAAAAACAAGAAGCCACCCAGCTGCAATCATTGATTAGCAAACTCACGCAACAACAGGCACGCGCAAACGCAAACAAAGTCCACAACTATGGCGCCTCGGAATTTGCGCGCCAACGAGGTCGTCTTGCATGGCCTACAGCGGGCAAACTCATTCACAACTATAACCAACAGCGCCTGGGTAACGGACAGTTGCGCTGGAATGGCGTCATGCTCAGTGGCTCTAAAAATCAGGCTGTTAACGCCGTCTATAACGGTCGTATTGTTTTCGCCGAATGGCTGACCGGTTTTGGGAATCTGGTCATTATTGACCATGACGGAGGCTACATGAGTTTATATGGTCACAACGATCGTATTTTAAAAGCCGTGGGTAGTACCGTAACGAAAGGAGAGCAAATAGCCACCGTTGGCAACAGTGGCGGTAATCTTGAAGATGCGCTTTACTTTGAGATCCGGCACAATAGCAAACCAGTTGATCCCAACGCGTGGTGTAAAAAGTAAACACCGTCAGCATAGTATCGTACGCTCACCAAAAAACCATTTTCTGTCAGGCGCTAGTTTGACATCCCCCGGAGCACGGAGATTCCGAATGCATTTTAAACATTTTAGTTTTAAAGGTCTCAGGCAACCAATGGTGCTGTTGCTCTGCTGGTTTTCCGCAAACGCTTTTGCCGCACCCCAGCAGGACGAGTCATTACCCCTGGAAGAATTGCGTGCTTTTACCGAAGTTCTTGATCGCATCAAAAGTGCGTACGTAGAACCCGTTGATGATAAAACCTTACTGGAAAGCGCTATAACGGGCATGCTGTCAGAACTTGACCCCCATTCCAGCTATCTCAAACCAGACGCCTTCAAAGATTTACAGGCCACAACATCCGGTGAGTTCGGCGGCCTCGGCATAGAAGTGGGCATGGAAAATGGTTTTATCAAAGTCACATCCCCCATTGATGACACACCTGCCCATCAGGCAGGAATAAAAGCAGGTGATCTGATTATCAAGCTCGATGACACGCCAGTAAAAGGCCTGTCCCTTACAGAAGCCGTAGATAAAATGCGCGGCAAACCAGGCACCAAAATTGTGCTGACCATCGTCAGGGAAAACGTCCCCGAGCCGCTTAAAATCGTCGTGACTCGGGCGATTATTACCGTAAAAAGCGTCAAAGCAAAAACACTGGAGCCAGGTTTTGGTTACCTGCGTATCGCCCAATTTCAAGTGAATACAGGTGAAAATCTTGAATCTGCCATAAACGCACTTAGAGCAGAAAATCCAAATCTCAAGGGGCTGATTCTCGATTTACGCAACAATCCCGGTGGCGTACTCCAGGCAGCGGTCGATGTCAGCGATGCCTTTATTGACACCGGCTTGATTGTGTCTATCAAGGGACGAACAGCCAGTTCAGAAATAAAATATTCCGCTTCAAGCAAAACCATTGCCCGGCACACTCCCCTGGTTGTATTGGTCAATGGCGGCTCGGCATCTGCATCCGAAATTGTGGCGGGCGCACTTCAGGATCACAAGCGGGCACTTATTATTGGCACCCAAACATTTGGCAAAGGCTCCGTTCAAACCATCCTGCCCTTGCCCAATAATCACGCTATAAAACTCACCACCGCGCGCTACTACACGCCCAAAGGTCGCAGTATTCAAGCGCAAGGTATTACACCCGATATCCTCGTTGATGTCGCGAAAGTCACAAAGCTTGACCAGCCCCCAATATTCAAAGAAGCGGATCTTCAAGGCCATCTAGAAAATGAGAATGGGAAACAAGTTGCCAACACAAAAAACAATGACAGTAACGATATGGCAAAACTTCTCGCAAGTGATTATCAGTTAAACGAAGCGCTCAATATTCTAAAAGGTGTCAGCATGATTTCAGCTCATCAATAAATCATTCTCGAGTTTAGCCCGCATGATCTTAATCAAAGCCGTATCATTATCGGATTGTTGATGTAATACGTCCTAAAAAGGAACCCCAAGAGCCCATTTTTAGGGTCTGTTGACGTTTCACTGCACTGGTCGATTATATTCGCACCAATCAATAGGAGTTTATGCGGCCTCTGCTGCCACTGGGCTCAAATACTTGTTGTAACTGTGGCCTCGCACGTAATTGTAATAACGAAGGTAGTGCGCAATATCACGCTCGGCATCTGCAACTGTTGCGTAGCGTTCCTTTGGGATCCATTCCTTTTATCGCCTGAAAAAAAGGTCCATGGGAGCGTTGTCCCAACAACTTCCACGCCGGCTCATACTCTGTTTAATATGATAACGCCGTAGCTATCGCCTAAAGGCCTTGCTGTATTGACAGCCTTATCAGAGCTTTCAGTTGTGGCTCCCAGCGGCCTATGACTGTGGCACCACAGGCGCGGAACAAGTCTCTGCGAGTGAATACCTTGATCAAACACGAACCCTGCTGATTCAAGTTTGAATTCTATACTAAATTTTGTTTGACTCATGAGCTTGTCCTAGCTGTTGATGAATGAATTTTATCACCTATCAATCGGTATGAATTCATTAGACCACTACAGCCTATTCAATCCAATTTAACATCATGTCTTTCCGCCGAGACGAGATCCGCGCTGAATATCGTGAACGATAAGATCTTGCCTAGATGGAATTACACCCTCTTACCACAGGTCGATAAATAAACAACTCGGAAAGTTGTTTCGTTCACGCTTCTACCGGTTGCACCATGGGAAGCCATGCTTGGTGCTACAGTGATAGTTCCCATGTTAACCGGTGAAATGAAGCTGAAGGTGCCAGGCTCACAGAGCGGCAAGCGTTTCAGATTGAAAGAGAAGTGAATGTCCGCTCAGGAAATGGGAATCCATTGACTTTGATCCGCGTGCGCACTGGCCGCACTGAGAGCAAAAGAATAGGGGCTTGCGCCGTTATCCAGTAAGCTTGGCATTACTAACAGTCCTAAAACAAAAACGCCCCGAATTTTGGGGCGTTTTTGTTGGTCGTTTCTGTTCGCGGGCGTTGGCCAAAAGAACAAGAGCCAGCGGCAGGCGTCAGGCTTAGTGGAGGCCCTTGATCATTTCTTCTACGACTTTCTTCGCATCACCAAAGATCATCATCGACTTATCCATGTAGAACAGATCGTTGTCTAGGCCAGCATAACCCGCTGCCATAGAGCGCTTGACGATGAGTACGGTGCGTGCTTTGTTGGCTTCGAGAATCGGCATGCCATAGATAGGACTGGCAGGATCGTTTTTCGCTGCAGGGTTAACCACATCATTTGCGCCGATGACCAGAACCACGTCAGTAGTGGCGAAATCACTGTTGATTTCTTCCATTTCCATTACGTTTTCGTAAGGTACTTCCGCTTCAGCCAGCAACACGTTCATGTGGCCAGGCATGCGGCCAGCAACAGGGTGTATCGCGTAACGCACTTTTACACCTTTCTCAGCCAACAGGCTGGCAAATTCTTGCAGCGCGTGTTGAGCGCGAGCCACCGCCAAGCCATAGCCTGGAACAATCACTACGCTGTCAGCGTTAGACATCAGGAAGGCTGCATCTTCAGGTGAACCGGATTTGTAGTTTTTCTCTACACCGGTACCACCACTGCCTGCTACAGCGTCACTAGCGCCCATACCACCAAAGATAACGTTCAAAAGCGAACGGTTCATGGCTTTGCACATGATATAAGACAAAATCGCACCCGATGAACCAACCAAGCTACCGCAGATAATCAGCACGGAGTTATTCAGTGTAAAGCCGATACCCGCTGCCGCCCATCCAGAATAGGAATTCAGCATCGATACCACCACCGGCATATCACCACCACCGATCGGAGCGATCAGATAGTAGCCCAACACCAAGGCAATAGCGGTCATCAGCAGGAAGGCTGTGTGCGATTCAGTCGTGAAGTACCAAAGACCGGCGAACAGCATCGACGTAGCAAGGCCAATTTGCAACGGCTTGACCCAAGCCGCTTTGAGCGGCTTGGAACCCGCTTTTCCCGCCAACTTCAAGTAAGCGACGACCGATGCAGTAAAAGTGATTGCACCGATAAAACAGCCGAGAAACAGCTCAAAACGATGCACTGCGTCATGCTCAACACCCTCATGATAAACCGCCGCTAGTGCAATCAGCACCGCCGCAAGACCTACCAGTGAGTGCATGAGTGCAACAGTTTCGGGCATCTGCGTCATCTCTACCGTTTTGGCGCGGTAGATACCGATGACAGCACCCCCTCCCATTGCCAGCAAAATCAGGAAGTCGGCGGTGTTGGGGGTCATGATGTAAGTGATAACAATGGAAATGCCCATTCCTATCATGCCGTAAAGGTTACCCTGACGGGCACCCGTGGGAGAAGACAAACCTCTTAACGCCAAGATAAACAGGATGGCGGCAACGAGGTAAAACCAATCAGCGTTATATGACATTTGTTTGCCTCGTTACTTCTTTTTCTTGTTCTTGAACATTTCGAGCATGCGTTCGGTCACCAGGAATCCACCAAAGATATTGATGGAAGCAAGGAAAACCGCGATCGCGCCCAACCAAGTGCTGAGACCCATGTGGAGGTCTTCTGCGGAACCCAAATCAACAGCCTGGAGCATAGCGCCAACGACAATGATGCCGGAAATTGCGTTGGTCACCGCCATCAGCGGTGTGTGCAACGCAGGCGTTACGTTCCATACCACGTGGTAACCCACGAAGACGGCGAGAACAAAAATGGTAAATATGGTGACAAATGGGATTTCGGCCATGATCGTCTCCTTAAGGTTTCTTGTAAACCACTTGCCCGCCAGACACGATAATGGTGGGACACACCACATCATCTTGCGAGTTGAGGTTAAACGCTTTTGTTTCTTTGTCGTACATCGGCTGCAGAAAATTCAGCAGGTTTCGTGAATACAACGCAGAAGCTTCAGCGGCCACTGTGGCAGGAATGTTGGTATGGCCAATGATTTTAACGCCATTGGCGGTAACCACGTTTTCATTCGGTATAGAGCCTTCGACGTTGCCGCCGGACTCCACTGCCATGTCAAGGATGATGGAGCCAGGCTTCATCTTGGAGACGGTATCAGCAGACACTAGGCGGGGCGCCGAGCGACCAGGGATCAACGCAGTCGTAATCACGATGTCAGCTTGTGACACGTGTTTGGCAACCAGTTCCAGCTGTCGACGCTTGTAGTCGTCAGACATTTCGCGCGCGTAACCGCCCGCGGTTTCTGCTCCTTTCTTTTCTTCGTCCGTCATCTGGACTTCGATGTATTTACCACCGAGAGATTCCACCTGCTCTTTAACTGCAGGGCGAACATCATTAGCTTCAACCACCGCGCCGAGACGCTTGGCCGTTGCAATGGCTTGCAGACCCGCCACGCCCACGCCCAGGATTACCACTCGCGCCGGTTTAACTGTCCCCGCAGCCGTCATCAGCATGGGGAAAAGGCGTTGGTATTCATTAGCGGCCATCAACACAGCGCGGTAACCCGCCAAGTTGGCCTGGGAGGAAAGTACATCAGCGCTTTGAGCACGGGTAATCCGTGGCACCAACTCCATCGCGTAGCAAGTAATACCCTGTTGCGCATAGGCATCAAGGTTAGAGTTATTGTGTGGCGCATAAAGTCCGAGCACGGCAGCGCCACTTTTGAGCAGAGCCACTTCTTCTGCTTGTGGTGCGCGAACTTTGAGCACCAGATCTGCGTCCTTGTATGTGTCGGCCGCAGTTGCTGCGATGGTGGCGCCTGCCTGTTGGTAGGCATCATCGGTACAGCTGGATGCGATTCCCGCACCGGTTTGTACGACCACGGTATAACCGAATTGGACGTACTTTTTAACCGTTTCAGGGGTGGCCGCCACACGCGTTTCGCCAGCGACGATTTCCGCTGGAATCCCGATTTGCATGGTTTACCCTCACCTTTGTTATGGTTGTTAAGCCTGTGCCCCATCGGCGTTTATCGCATCCTTAAACAGACACTCAAACACGACTACAGGGCAGCTTGTATTTTAAACTGTAATGCAGGCGTCGATGGACTGAAATTTTCCGGCGTAAGAAGTATATCCGCCTATGCTTATTCTGCTTGTGGCGTGCTTCCGCGCTGCCGGACAAAGGGCGTTAGATTAGCCACTTTTTTGTTGGCTTGCAACCATTTGAGACTTTATTGCTGGCCCAAAGTTGTAATATCCTCCCTCTTGTTGCAGCAAGATTTAAAGTGTTCCCTTTTGTATGAGGCAAGGAGCCTCGTTTGGAAGCAGGCGGACTTTCCATACTTTATAACGACTTCTGGGCTGATTAGTTCCGAAAGAGCTGCTACGACTTTTGTTCTGCTACTTCTTTCCCCGCCGATTATTGTAATAGCCGCTTATAAATCCAGCATGAAAGTTGATTATTGCAGCTCTTTAACCTTTTATAATTGAACTGTCGTGTTTCTAAGCGATTAATTGCTTGGCTAACAAAGAGTGGTAAGTCCATGTTTCAGTATGCGAGCTTGAACAATACGAGTTTGCTATTTTTTTGTCATATAACCATGGTGAAACATCAACAGATCCTGCGAGCGTTGATTTATATGCGGCGCTTGCCTCAAATATTCGATGGTGTAGACTAATAAGCCTCTAGTTTTTTAGAGACAGAGTGACAAAATTTAATAAGAATTAATTTCCAGGTTACTCTGTACAAACAAACCCTTGCCATAACAATCAAAAAAGGAATATGAGCCATGGCATATCAAAAAGTGTGTTCTGCAGATGCTCTAGAAGTAGGCACCATGACCAAAGTTAATATAGATGGCACGAATGTATTACTTTACCGGCTGGAAGATGGCTACTACGCCACACAGCGACGCTGCTCCCATATGCGACTCCCGCTAGATAAAGGAAAAATTGAAGACGATGTGGTTCAGTGTCCTTTTCATCGTGCGCGTTTTAACATCAAAACGGGGGAAGTTCAGAGTTGGGCAAGTTTTCCGCCAGGCATACAAATCTGCAACATTCTCCTGGGTGAAAAAGCGCTTAAAACATTCCCGGTGAAAGTTGAAAAGGGCGAGGTTTACATTAATGCCGAAGAAAACGTCGCCGAGCACGCCTAGCTGAAAAAAATCGTATTTGCTGTACTGGCACCACTAATTTCCCGCAAATCTTCCGGCTGAGGTTTATCTAAAAATTTGCTTCAGCCGAAAAGCAAGAAGCGCTTTACCCCGCCCCGGTATTTTCGAATCAGTTGATTGTTTTCATGTCATTATTTTTTAATTTTTCTAGCAGATCATGTCACCTATACTAAGACTTTTCCAAGCAGATGGAGAATTTGTTGAACTCAACAGCCTGTTCAAATAAAACCACTATTATCCCCGTCGTTTTGGCCGGTGGTGTTGGCAGCCGCTTATGGCCAGCATCACGTAAACTCTACCCCAAACAGTTTCAGGATATGCTTGGGCAGGGTGAAAGCTTCTTTCAGGCAACATTAAACCGTATTAAAAACTTACCCAACTGCGGCAAGCCTATTATCGTATGCAACGAAGAACACCGCTTCCTCGTGGCCGAACAACTCAGGCAGTCAGACTGGGATGATGCAGTGATCATCCTTGAACCCGTCGGAAAAAATACAGCGCCTGCTGTAGCCCTTGCCGCACACCATGCGCTCGCTCACTCCCAAAACTCAATTCTTCTGGTCATGCCAGCTGATCACGTTATAGAAGGACAAGAAAATTTTTATGCGGCGATTCAGCAAGCACAACACCTGGCCGAACAAGAATATATGGTCACATTTGGTGTTACACCTACTGCACCTGAGACAGGCTATGGTTATATAAAAACAGGCGAATCTCTCTTGTCTGACTCAGCGTATGTGATCCACAGTTTTAAGGAAAAACCCGACCTGCACACGGCAGAAAATTATTTACGTGAGGGTGGTTATTTTTGGAACAGCGGCATGTTTATGTTCCGACCATCCATATATCTCCAACAACTTGAGTTACATGCGTCAGATATTTATCAGAATACGCTGGATGTTTTTAATAATATTGAACCGGATCTTGATTTTCTCCGGCTATCAAAAGATATTTTTACCCGATGCCGCTCAGATTCAATTGATTATGCCGTAATGGAATCCACACAAGCGGCCGTCGTCGTCCCACTTTCTGTAAAATGGAACGATGTTGGCGCATGGTCTGCCCTCTGGGAAGTTAGCCCTCATGATTCAGAGGGAAATAGCACGCATGGCGATGTCTTATTAAAATCGTGCCATAACACCTTAGTAAGAGCAGAGTCGCGCTTAGTCGCCGCTATAGGACTGGATAATTTTATAATCGCTGAAACAGCAGATGCGGTTTTCATCAGTCCAAAAGACAACTCGCAAGAGGTAAAAGAAATAGTCAGCCATCTGAGCAATAAACAACGCGATGAAATAAACGCACACACCCGCGTTTACCGCCCGTGGGGATGGTACGAATCCATCTGCAGCAGTCAGCGTTTCCAAGTAAAACGTATCATGGTCAAACCTGGCGCATCCCTTTCACTCCAGCTCCACCATCACCGAGCAGAACACTGGATTATAGTGAGCGGCACTGCACATGTTACGCGAGAAGACGAAGTTGCCACCTTACGTGAAGATCAATCAACCTACATCCCTCTGGGTACGCGACACAGACTAAAGAATCCAGGCGTTATACCACTTGAGATTATTGAAGTTCAAACCGGTAGTTATCTTGGCGAGGACGACATCGTGCGTTTTGAAGATCACTACGGTCGCAGTAAATAAGCAAAATCCCGAAAAAACAACTTAATATTCCGCTCAACGGCTGTGAGTTTTCAGTCAAAAAAAACCCCCGGTTTTTAGGCCGG
>DAIRVL010000078.1:0-11522 GCA_036802845.1 Pseudomonadales bacterium
GGCAGGCCAGTACCAAAGCCCAGAATTCTGAAAAATCATTCACAACTACATCGGGTTCGTAGGGAAACTTCTCGGTGCCGGGAAATATTTTTTTCAGCCAGGGTAAATCCCATTGGGCACCATTAAAAAAAACAGCCGTTTGATTGGCGCGTTTTGCTGCAATGGTATCGGTAGTGCTGTCACCGACATACCAGATGGCCGGTGTTGATTCCAGGTGCAGACTTTCACTGGCCTTTAATAGTTGATCGGGATGCGGTTTTCGGTGCTGTGCATCGTCACCACAAATGGCCATATCAAATAAATCCTTCCAACTGCCTTCTTCGACGCAGGCAAGTTCATGTTCAAAGAATTCCCTGTCCCTGTTGGTTATTATGCCTATTTTCAGTGGCAAGGCTCTGAGTCCGATGAGCATGTTGCGTACTTGGGGTTCGAAGGGTAAAACGGTTCCGTAATGTTTGCGGTAATGTTTGGTGAAAATTTCATGGGCGATTTTTTTTGCTTCCTGGTCATCACCAAACAACACTTCGAAAATGTCGGTGCGGGAAATTTTTCGATCTGCCTTTATTTTTGGATGCAGCTGGGCATTATTGCGCACGTATTGAATCAGCCGCGCATCTTCAATGGTTTTGCTTTTTTCCGGTGGCACCAGACGATGGAGCAAACCCTGTTCATTTAATTCGGGCAACATATCGTCAACAGCGTGGTACATGGCATCCATGGTATCGACAAGCGTTGCATGCCAGTCAAACAATATAATTTGAGGCGGTGTTAAAACAGCAACCGAAGGATGCCAGTCCGGCTCAATACGATGATAAGGGGGCGGTGGTGGAGGGTATTCAGGGGGGCGGATGTCCGCGAGTGAAACTTTGAACGCGGTGGCGTTTTGGTCCTGGATGTATTGCAGCAGATCCAGCAAATCATCGTAGCTATCAATAATGGCGTCAGGGGACAGGTCGGGCGCTTGTTGGAAAATTTGCCGGATATAGCCAGCATCCCAGCAGGCGCCATTGTAAAGTATGGCGGTCACACCGGCCCTTTTTGCGGTCACGATATCCTGATAACTGTCACCAATGTACCAGGTCTGTGTCGAGCAAGATTTGTTGATTAATTTGAGCGCTGTGTTAATCATTGCGGGATTGGGTTTGTAAGCGGTGACATCGTCAGCACAACAGAGGGTTGAGAAACAGGGCTGCCAGATGCCTTGATCCACTTCGGCCAGTTCATGCTGCAAGAATTCGCGACTTCTATTGGTCGCTATTCCCAGTGTAATGCCCAGTGCTTGCAGGGCGTGAAGATAGTCTTTTACGCCTGGTTGAATCGGCTGCACTTTGCCGTAATATTTGCGATAACAGGCATTGTAGGCGTGGTGGGCAAGGTCTTTGGCTTCATTGTCGTCACCAAAAATGACGTTAAAAATATCGGTGCGTGAAATGCGTCGCTCGGCCAGAATTCTGGGGTGAAGGCGTCTGAAAATGCGAATGTAGCGCACTAACTTGACGTCTTCCTGGGTTTTGCACAATTTTTCTGAAACGATGCGTTCAGAAAGTTTAAGTACTTCCAGCTGTGGCAGCAGTTCTTCCATTGCATTAAACATGGCATCCGCCGTGTTGACCAAGGTGCCATGCCAGTCAAATAAAATAACATCGGGTTTGGGCAGAAGCGGTCTTTTTTTCAACACGAATAAAAGTTCTCTACAAGTAATTTCACAGCTTGTGAATGATAAGAGCGACTTTTTATACCTTAGCACTGAAGTTGTTTTTAGGTTGTTCTACTTTAGCGGGTGGGCTCAAAACTGATGCGCGTATCACCCGTTTCAGAGTAGGTCGTACTGAGAAAAATCGTAATAACGATGACATGCCTTAGTGAGTGTTGGCAAGTTTGCGCTTAATGGCGGTGTTTATTTGATTGGCAATGATGGCGTAGTTCTCATCGAAATGATGCCCACCAGGGCGCGAAATACGTTCGCTGCGCCGCATGACTGAGTCAGAACAGAGCGATCCATCGACTTCATCAAGCCCATAAAAGCACTGCAGTTTATCAGGGTCAATCTTAGCTACCTCAGGCGCTATTGGCAGGGCCTCCGGGTCATCCTCCTCTCCAAACCAGTCACTCACCTGTATGACAAAGTCGGCCTTTAGTGTTGGCGCAAGCAAGGAAATTAGACGCACGGAAGGTTTTAACTCACTGGGTAACCGATTGTAAATAAAGGGAAGAATATCTGCGCCAAAGGAGTAACCAACAAGCACGACATTTTCAATATCCCAGCTTTCGCGGTAGTGGAGTATGATTCGCGTAAGATCACGGGCTGTTTCTTCCGGGGTTCGTTTGGACCAGAAATAGCGCAAAGCGTCGACACCCACTACGGCAAAGTCTTGGGTTTTGAGTAAATCGCCAAGGGAGCGGTCCAGATCGCGCCAGCCGCCATCTCCTGAATAAATGATGATCAGCGTTTTTACTTTCGATTGTGATGAAACCTCGATCAATGGTAAATCTTTGAGCATTTGCGATACTTCTTCTGCAGTGGGTACTCGCAACACAATTGTTGCTGCATCACCATAGAGTTTCGCCAGCGCTGCGGGTTTTGACAAAAGCAGGACAGAATTCTCGTTGGACTGAATTGCCGACTGGATGAATGCGTCGACACTGGGGTTCATCGAACCAAACTCATTGCCCACACGCCACCATCCATCAAGGGGGTAGGTTGAATCGACTCTTTGTGATTGCGCTTCGAGGGTATTTTTGTCCATGTCACAGAATTTCTTTCCAAGACTCAATCGAGAAGATGCCAGATTGGCACTCATGCCACCGTGGAAGGCCAGAGGCGGAGCTTGTGCAAGGCTGATATAAACCAGAAGCGCACCTTCCCCATTTCCTAGAAGCACGGGTCTACTGTAGTGCTCAAAGTTTAACTTCTGTTGGATATTGTTACTGACCCATTCTAGCGGGCCGGGCAAATACAAGCATTCTTCGTTCAGAGTTTTTAGTGCTGACAGTGCCAGCTTTGTATCTATAACTGCGACCGACATTCCCTGTTCAACCAATTGATCAATTGCTTGACGATCGGCATCAATTAAGCCCTGTTCAGAAGAAAACAAAATGGCCAGATGTTGGGAAGGGGTCTTTTGCCCGTAGACTGAAATGAGACCAAACTCACTTGTATCAATGCCTAATATACGATCTGCTGCTTGGGAAGGCGAGCACCCTCCGAACAGGCACATCAGAACAAGAAAACTCGAAACCATTAAAACAGCTCGGAATAACATAGCCAAGGGAAGCGTTTTTTTCATTTCATTATGATGCCCTTGTAACTGCCGGGAATCAGCGCGGCCACGTCGGTGATGGCCAGTAAGGAACTGATACCACCTTCTGAAACCAGATAACGTGGTTCCCAGACTGGATCGAATTTTTCCTTGAATTGACGCAGTCCTTGGAAATTGTAGAATCGTTCGCCCCGGTTGTAGATTAAATCGCCAAAATGGTACCAAAGAGGCGCTAGGTAGTGGGCTTCCAAACCAGATAGAGGTGCCATGCCAAGCGTAAAACTGCGAAAACCCTCCGCCTTGAAATGTTGCATCAGCCGGATGAATAAAAACTCCATAGTCGAAGCAGGGGTATCGGGCAAATAACGCATCAAATCGAGGGAGGCTTCGCCATGGGTATCGGTGGACATTAGCGTGGCAAAGGCGATGAGATTGCCGTGTTTCCGGATAAGAGCAACATCGTTACGAAGAATATAATCCGGAACAAAAGAACCCAATGAAAAGCTTTTTTCCTGGGTATTTTTTGATGCGAGCCAAGTTGTCGAAATTAAGCGCAAGCTCTCTAAATGGCCAGGGACATTGGCTTTGGGAATTATTTCCAGCTCCAGTCCATCGCGCTCTGCCTTGTTACAAGCATAACGAAGATGTTTTTTACTGGCACCTTCCATCGAAAACCTGTCGAGTATAACAAGACCCTCTTCTCCGATTTTTATCGGTACCAATCCCATGTCGATATAAATCGGCAATGTGGCAGGACGCGCCTGATAAAACGCAATTCTACCCCCTGAGCTATCCGCCATTTCACGGAGCTGCCAGGCTAATTCTTCTGCCTCATTAGCCGGACCTACAGGGTCGCCCATCGAGATCCAGCTGGCGCCGTGAATGCCATACATCAGAAAAGCGTCACCATCATTGGAAAACAGTAATCGTTTATCACCCAGCAGTGCTAGCTGTGCAGTGGTGGTGTCCTGTTTCTGAATAATTAATTCGGCTTTGGTCAGATCATCGACTGAGGGTTTGTTTGGGCGTTGTTTGGGTGGGCGCAACAGTCGATAAATGCCTAAGGCAAACAGGGTGACCGTCACACCAACGGCGGAACGTAAGGATCTGGACGCGTCGGCTCTATAGGCGAACTTCCACCAAAGATCATTGGCGTACTCGACATGCTTGTAGGAGAAAAAAATCATCCACATCATTGCACCGACGGCCCCCAAAATCGCCGTCAGCGATGCGGCAGTGAAGGGTGAATCCATCAGAGACGTATGACGATAAAACTCACGTCGACTGGCAAATAGGGTAAGCGCCGTGGTAAGCAGGATAAACCCTTCTTCGTAATCAATACCTTTTAATAGGGAAAACAGGGCGCCTGATAAGCAGAGTGCTATAGCCAACATATACGCACCGTTAAGCTTGCGGTACAAGCCATGGGCGACAATCAGTAGACCCACTCCAGCCACTGAAGAAAGTAAATGTGAAGTTTCGACCAGCGGTAACGAGATGAATGTTCTGATTAATTCCAGTCGTTCAGGTAAAGCAGGCGTTGCCGAGGAAACCAGTAATATCAAGCCATTCACAAAAACCATAATTGAGATTAGATACGGCACCAGTCTGCCTCCTATTGACTGGAAGTGGCCTAATGCTGCACCCAAGACAGGCGAGGCCCGGTCGCGAACTTCCTTGAAAGCGAGCAAAAGCATAGCCAAAATGAGTGGTCCAAGATGATAAATGATGCGATACATTAACAATCCTGCGCTTAAGCCTTCCGCAGGTACCTTGTCTGCCAGAGCTAGCAGCATGATGCCATCGAATACCCCCAGTCCTCCCGGTACATGACTGGTTATTCCGGCCATAATCGCCAACGTATAAACTACCAGGAACTCGACAAATTGCAGGTTAGTGCTGGGAATAAGGACGTACAGACAGGCACCACAAAAGATGATATCAAGTACAGACACAATGAGTTGAAGCAAAATGATGCGTGTAGTTGGCAACTGAAATGACCAGCGTGCTATTTGTACCGGCTGCGCTGATTTTGTGCGGTGATGTGTCCAAAACACCAGCAAAGCAACTGATATAAGTACTATAAAACCGATGCCACGAAGAAGATTGCCCGATACGCCAAAGAGTGATGCCAATAGTTCAGGCTGTATCGTCAGGGCAACCGCGCCAACAATGTGAATGCCGATACCAAAAGCAAGCATATTAAACAGGGTAACGCGTGCAACGTCAGCGGCATCCAGCCCTTTGGCGACATAGATACGGTAACGAACGGATCCTCCAGACAGCAGGCTCAGGCCAAGTGTGTTCGAAAATGCATAACCACAAAATGAAGCAAAAGCGATGGTCTTTTCCGGTAAATGATGGCCAATGTAATTAAGCGCTGACCAGTCATACCCCATCAGGGCCACAAAGCTGCACAGAGTAAAGAACAGCGCCAGCCCGATTTGTTGTTTTGAAAGACTTCTGATTTCGTCAATCATATGCGCGAATGTGATATCGGCTAGCATATGGTGAATAGCCCATAATGCGGCAATAAAAAGCCCTAGTGCGATTAATAAAAAAAAATGGGGCTTCTTGACGAAAGTCCTTAAAAATGAGGTGGGTGCAAGTACGGGTTTATTCTCGTTCATTTTTTTTCAGTTTATGGTGGAGTTAATTCACATCACAAATCACACTCAGTGAAACTGCAAGCGGACTAGGGATGGTAAGAAGTGAAGAGCTGCATTAAATCGGCAAATGTTACACAGATAATGCGATCTGAGAGGATGCTGGTCACTTAGTTAGTCTATTTGAGTTGACTCATGATATGCATGCTGGTAAGCGGAATGTAATAGAAGTTACTGGAATGGCTGAAGATATGAATATCGAGAATAAGAGGGCATTATGTTGTTCTACGAAATGATGTTTTTGTTTGTTTTTGACTATTTTCCAGTATTTTCATTTGTGAAATTAGCTACCTGAATTTAATTATCTAGCCTGGCACTTTAACAAAGCATTGTAGGTGAAAAATAGCCATAGTTTGTAATTAAATTGGTGGCCTGAAAGTAGGTAATGGAGTTTGGGTTTTTGTTAGGGTAGGGTGTTGATGAATACACTCGGGATGCGTGTTCCTTCGGATGATTCCAGGCAAAATAGTCATGCGAGACGTAGTCCAATCAACAGGGCCCCGCCAGGCAGAACCTATCTTGCGATAAAAATATCCTTGAACTAGTTATTTCCTAATGGGCTTTTTTGGCAATAAAAAGCCCCGAAATCGGGGCTTTTTATTGATTGAGTTCTTGTATTATTTGTTCTGCAGGTTAGTCATTGGGCCCATCATCGCTTCCTGTGTGTTGGAAGGATGTGTAGCGCCTTTGCTGAAATCAATAACTTTCGACCAGCCGTTAGCAATGCCTTCCGCTGTAACGTTGTTCAGCGGTAGGCCAAGACCTTCGGTACGTTCCCAGCGTAATTTAGCAAACCAACCGCAGCCCACTTCAAACAAACCACCTGTTTCTTGGCAGCTCTCATGGCACAAATAAGCAACTAATGGAGAAACATATTCTGGTTTGAGATTTGCCAGGATGTCTGCAGGCATAACCGTTTCAGTTAATCGTGATGCAGCAATAGGGGCAATGGAGTTTACGAAAACGTTACGTTTTTTGCCTTCGTGCGCCAATGTTTGAGTCAAACCATGAAGACCCAGTTTAGCCATGCTGTAGTTCGCCTGACCGAAGTTGCCATAAATACCGGCCGCAGACGCAGTGTTGATAATGCGTCCATATTCTTGATCACGCATGTGTGGCCATGCCGCATGAGACACTTTGTAAGAGCCTTTTACGTGCACACGATAAATAAGATCCCAATCTTCATCAGTCATTTTATGGAAGCTTTTGTCACGCAGAATGCCAGCGTTGTTAACAACAACGTCAATGCGTCCGTAAGTATCCATTGCGGTTTGAACAATTTTGTCGCCATTTTCTACAGAGTCGAAGTTTGCAACAGCTTCACCGCCCGCCGCTTTAATTTCATCAACTACTTTTTGAGCAGGTGATGAGTCGGCACCGTCACCAAAAGCGCTGCCACCCAGATCGTTGACAACAACTTTCGCACCACGCTTGCCAAATTCCAGCGCATGGGATTTACCCAGACCATTTCCTGCGCCCGTAATAATGACAACTTTTCCATCAAAGCGTAAATTGGACATGTATATTCCTCCATTTGACTTGTTTTTAGTTTTTTTGATGTAACTTGTACTTTTGAAGTACTGAGAGTTTGTAATGGTGTGGATGCGCACGAGAGTAATATTTTCCAACCGTACAGCAAGCCGAGCCAATGTATCAGTAACAAAGAGAACAAAGTTGCAAATCTTTAGTTATATCTATGATAAACGCGGATAATCTTTACGGATTCGTGTTAGAAAATGGGACTTTTGGCCTTTCAACTCTAAGATAATGAAAGTAACACGCGCTAATCAAAACCCGATATTTTGTATTAATAGTTACATTTATTTCGGGCAAACATTTGTAACAGTAATGATAAATTTTGTCAAAAATATAAAACCACATGTTAAATACTCATTGATTGGATGGGGCGTTATTAGGACTCTCTGACGGGCGCTGGGGAGCCCATTAATCCATATTAAATTGGCATTGATGACTGTGTATGGAATCGAAAAATGGATCGCGCGTTTTATTGTTGGCATTATAAGTGCTTTTAAAATTGATGAGTGAGGCCAGTTGCTCAATCAATGATGCGAATAAAAGTGGATTTTCACATAGGGTTCATGTTTCTCTGTTAGTATTACATCGCGTTAATGATCTCAAAAAAATGGAGCAAGGGTTTCTTAACAGGCCTGTGATAAAAATAACAAGCTGCCTGCATGATAATAATTACAAATCAGGAAGATCAATGGGTGCAAACAAAGAGGGTAATAGCTCTTTAGTGTTGCTAAAATATGATGATTTTGTATAACTATTATGAGGAAAGTGTGATGAAAAAGTTATTTTTAGGTGGTGTTTGGGGCTTGATTTTGCTTACCTTGGCAATCAGTGCGAAAGGCGACGAGCAGTCCAGTGAGTGTTACCAGTCTATTTTATCAAATCGTGATTTTCAGTTAGACAAACCCGCCTATGGTTTAGGAAACGCAGCGCTTGATTCGGCTATTTTGACCGCATCAAGTGTGGCTGCAATTCCTACGCTGGCGGCAACTTTGCCAGCTGGAGCCGTGTTGGTGATTGGGCACACTCTTGGTGCGGCTGCGGTAAAGGAGGCGAAAGTAGAAGGGCAAAATCGTTTACTTTCTTTACTGAAAGAATCAGCATTGTTTCTGGAAGATGATAAGCAGGATATAAAAGAGTACCCAACGTTAAGAGAGTTGTGGTATCGCGTAAATGGCCCTGTTTTCAAGAAAATAACACCGCAGCAGGTGGCGCAATCTGTCTTGAAGGCTGAATACGACGTTGAATTTTGCCAAGACCCAAAAAATTACCATATGGTAATTTTCAAAGATTATGTCCTGAAAGATTTGGATGGTTAGAGCAGGATGCGAAAAGTTGAGCCGGGTGTTAAAACACCCGGCTCTTTTTTTAAGTTATTAAGCAGTTTTGAACGTTGCTTTGGATTTGGATAAAACAATATTTCCTTTTTGTGTTTCTGCCTGAATGATGGCTTCTCCTGGTGCAGTGATCCACATTTTGGTAATGATTTGATCCCCCGGCCACACTTGATCTGCAAAACGGGCTTCGAAGGAAACAAAACGTGCGGGGTCGCTGCCGCAAAGAGTATGAAGGATATGGCGTCCGACAAATCCGTAGGTGCACAGTCCGTGCAGGAAAGGGCCTTTGAAGCCTGACATTTGAGCAAATGCAGGGTCAATGTGAATTGGATTTCGATCACCGCTTAAGCGATACAATGCACCTTGTTGTGGCAGGGTTGTTTCTTCGTATACATGGTCGGGTGCACGATCGGGTGCGTTATTGATGCCATCGCTTGATGGACCTCTTTCGCCGCCGAATCCACCTTGGCCACGCAAAAAGACCGTGGCTTTGGTTGTGCAGATAGGGCCATTCTTGTCTTGAACCGTACCTTCAACGCCAACAACGGCCGCTTTGCCTTTGTCCCATATTTCTGAAATTCGGCCTACACACTCAACAGTGCCATCAGAAGGCAGAGGACGATGCTGGATGATGGACTGTTCTCCATGCAGCAATGTGGCAAGATTCATTTCGATTTTGCCCATCATGCCACCCAAAGACATCATGCCGGCAATTACACCAAAAGTTGGGAGAACTTTAGGTCCGCGACCTTCATAGACAAAATCGAGCTCTTTTTCAGGGACACAGCCAACGCCCAGTGCATAGAGCATGGTGTCTTTTGAATTCCACTGGTAAGGAATGGGATCAAAGGTGGTGCCCACTAGTTTGGGGGAGATTTTCTCTGCCATTTTCTAAAACTCCTTGTGATTGTCGTGTGTTTTCTATTTTTTCTAATAATTTAAACGCGAGCCAATGAAATTCCTGAGCGCCAAATTAGTTAACAGGGTTACTGTTGCGAGTGTCAGATAACCTTAGCTGATTATGCAGCCGGGTTAAGCAAGGGTCAACGCGAAATTGGACATGTCGTGAGGCTGTGTGGTGGTGTTAGTGAACGTGAGTAATGCAACAATGCACGTTATTGAAGCAAGTTGTCAGGTGTCTAACTAAATTAGAAGAGAAGGTATAACACGGATTATTTTATATTAAATTGACCAAGGTTTGTTTTTAAGCAGGCATGTGATACCGTTTCTTCGCATAATTTAGCAGAGGCATAAGCCATGGCAGATCTTGTATGCGGGCAAATAACGCCGCTATCCCACTTGGTTAAACGATTACTGGCACCCAATCCCGGGCCATTTACGGGGCCTGGCACCAATACCTATTTGCTTGGGCGTGAGTCTGTTGCGGTGATTGATCCGGGTCCGGTCATTGATAAACATATCGAAACAATTCTCAGTGAAGCAGGTGACAGAATTCGTTGGATAATTGTCACGCATACACATATTGATCATTCCCCTGCCGCCGCTGTGCTGAAATCTCGTCTTTCTTCGGAAGTTGAATTGATTGGTATGCCCTCATTACAGCAGGGTTTCTCTTTTGATAAGCAATTCAAACCCGATAGAATAATTGCTCACGAACAGATAATACAAAGTGACGAATTTACGCTTAAAGCGCTGCATACACCTGGACATGCTTCCAATCATGTCTGTTATTTGCTCGAAGAAGAGAAATTGCTTTTTTGTGGTGACCAGCTGATGGAAGGATCCACCGTAATTATCGCACCACCGGATGGTAATATGGCTGAGTACATTCAATCGTTGGAACAGTTGCTGACGTATCCCATTGAGGCGATAGCACCCGCGCATGGCAATATTATGCTGGATGCGCGAACAGTTTTAAGTCAAACCATTGCGCACCGTTTGCGGCGGGAGCAAAAAGTGGTGTCAGCCTTAAGTGAGATAAAAGCCGCTGCAATGGAGGCTTTGGTGCTAAAGGTGTATGACGATGTTCCGGTTTTTATGCATCCCATTGCGCAGCAATCATTGTTAGCGCACTTGCTTAAACTGGAAGTAGAAGGACGCGCAATAAAACGAGATGAGATGTGGTCTCTGGTGTGAGGAAATGCGCGCATATGCGGTAAAAGTGTCAAAAATGAATTTACGACTGTTATTAAGTACCACCTAAAATTTTAACTCTAGACTCTTTCATTGGGCGCTTCTATGTATCAATTCGCTCGTAATGCCTTGTTCCATCTTGATCCTGAAAAAGCCCATCATCTGGCACTTAAGAGTATTCGTTACGCGCATAAATTTTCGTTGAGCGACCGTATGCTACCCCAGCTGAAATTACCGCTTAGCGTCATGGGGCTGGAATTTGATAATCCTGTAGGCTTGGCCGCAGGGCTCGATAAAGACGGGGAATGTATTGATGGACTGGCCGCATTGGGATTCGGGTTTATTGAAATAGGTACGGTCACACCGCGCCCTCAACCGGGCAACCCGCAGCCACGTTTGTTTCGATTGCCCAAGCATAAGGCCCTGATCAATCGTATGGGTTTTAATAATCTGGGCGTTGATCATCTGGTGAGACAGGTCAAACAGTCGCACTATCGCGGTGTGCTCGGAATTAATATAGGTAAAAATTTTGACACGCCGGTTGAAAAAGCGGTGTATGACTATCTGATTAGCATGCGAAAAGTCTATCCTCATGCCAGCTATATCGTTATCAACGTATCTTCACCCAATAC
>DAIRVL010000079.1:0-11388 GCA_036802845.1 Pseudomonadales bacterium
AAGATAAAAGCAAAATTATTCCCGAGAAAATCTTTGAGCTTTTTCCCGTACTTAAATCGATGCTGCAACGGCGCGGGGGTGATCTCTCGGGCGGGCAGCAACAACAATTGGCCATTGGCCGGGCCTTGGCCATTGACCCGCGTATTCTGATTCTTGACGAGCCTAACGAAGGCATCCAACCCAATATTGTGCAACATATTGGCGATGTTATTACCCGGCTGAACCGTGAAGATAATCTGACCGTGGTTCTGGTCGAACAAAAGCTCGGTTTTGCGCGTCGTGTTGGTCAGAATTTCCATTTAATGGAACGAGGCAGGGTGGTGGCATCTGATTCGATGTGGGCCTTGAGTGATGATTTGATCAAACAACATCTGGCCGTATAAAACCATTGGCTGCACTAATAGACTGCATACCCATAAAATAGTAAAAATGCCAATGAACACACCTCAGAGCCCTATGCAGCAGCTGCCTTCCTCCTCACCGCGTCCAACAAGCGGCTGGCGGGGTGAATTGGAAATGACCTGCAAAAACGGGGAGTGGGGCACACGGCTGGTGGCCACCCGTCATTATGGCCCGCTGTATATCCAGAAACCGTTTTACCCCGAAGGCGAGGCCTGTATGCATCTGTACCCACTGCATCCACCGGGGGGTGTGGTCAGTGGTGACGAGCTTCATCTTCAATTAAATGCCACTGCAGCGGCTCAGGTGTTGCTAACCACACCCGGTGCTTTGCGTTTTTATAAATCGCGCGACACCGTACTGCCCTTAAATCCTGGCCAGGTGGTGACGAATGATATCTCGGTCAGTGACCACAGTTGTGTGGAGTGGTTGCCGATGGAAAGCATTGTGTTTAACGGTGCCCATGCGCGGAATGACACCCGGGTTTTTCTTGATGCATCGAGTCAGTTTATCGGTTGGGACATTGTCTGTTTGGGGCTGCCGGCCAGTGAGGCTTTTTTTACCAGCGGTGCATTGCTGCAACGATTTGAGATTTACCGTTTGCAACGCCCGCTGTTTATTGACCGCATGCGTTGTGTAGCATCCGCCGCCGTGCTGAAAGCACGCGTGGGACTGGCTGCTCACTGTGTCTATGGCACCTTGGTGTTTGCGCCGTCGAGTGAGTTTGATTCGTCGCCGCAGGCCGTTGAGGCCGTGCTTGGCGAACTGCGTCAGCATGTCGTAGCGCAGGGTTTTGAGCAGCACATTGCAATCACCGGGTTTAATACCGTGATTATCGCCCGTTATTTGGGCCACAGTACCGAACACGCGCGTTTGGGCTTTGAGGGTCTCTGGCGCATCATGCGGCCAAAACTTACAGGCCGGGTGGCCTGCCTGCCACGTATATGGCGCGCGTAATTACCGATTCCACAGGGGGAACAATGGACTTATTACCACGAGAAAAAGACAAACTGCTGGTATTTACCGCCGCCTTGTTAGCCGAGCGGCGACTGGCCAAAGGTTTGAAACTCAATTATCCCGAAGCAACGGCGTTGATTACCATGGCCCTGATCGAAGGCGCGCGCGAAGGCAAATCGGTGGTGGAATTGATGAGTTTTGGCAAAACCATTCTCAGCCGGGAACAGGTCATGCCGGGTGTGCCCGAACTGATCAGCGAGGTGCAAGTGGAAGCAACCTTTCCCGATGGCACCAAGCTGGTCACTGTTCACCAACCCATTGTCTAACAGATTGTCTAAGTCTAGCCGATTATCTAAGTCTAACCGATTGTCTAAAACGCTTACATAAACGCAGGAGCACACGTATGAAACCAGGTGAACTGCTTGTCGAGGCCGGAGAGCACGCGCTGAATGTGGGCCGGGAAACGAAACAGCTGATAGTGTTAAACACCGGGGACCGACCCATTCAAGTCGGCTCGCATTACCATTTTTATGAAAGTAATCCGGCCTTGAAATTCGATCGCCCAGCCACGCGTGGTTTTCGTTTAAACATTCCCTCGGGCATGGCAGTGCGTTTTGAACCCGGCCAATCACGCCACGTAGAACTGGTGGCCTATGCCGGCACGCGTCAGGTCTATGGTTTTCGCGGGGACATTATGGGGCCGTTGGATGCCTGAGGCACAGACTTCCTTTTTGTTCGTAACACTTTTCTGAGGACACGACATGAGCACCATCAATCGACTTGCCTACGCCCAGATGTATGGCCCGACCGTGGGTGATCGTGTGCGTCTGGCAGATACGGCGCTGATAATCGAAGTCGAACGCGATTACACCACCTATGGCGATGAGGTGAAATTTGGCGGTGGCAAAACCATTCGTGATGGCATGGGGCAATCGCAGGTGAGTTCGCTGTATGCGATGGATGTTGTTATTACCAATGCGCTGATCGTTGATTACTGGGGCATCGTAAAAGCCGATGTGGGCATCAAACAGGGAAAAATTGCCGCCATTGGCAAGGCCGGGAATCCCGATATTCAAAATAAGGTTGATGTGCTGATTGGCCCCGGTACTGAAATTATTGCGGGTGAAGGGCAGATTCTAACGGCCGGTGGTGTGGACGCCCATATTCACTTTATTTGCCCGCAACAAATTGAAGAAGCGCTGATGTCAGGCATTACCACCATGATTGGTGGCGGCACAGGGCCGGCGACCGGCACTAAAGCCACCACCTGCACCCCCGGCCCCTGGAATATCGGTAAAATGTTACAGGCCACCGATGGCTTTCCGATGAACTTTGGTTTTTTGGGCAAGGGCAATGCCAGTTTGCCTGAAGCGCTGACCGAACAGTTGTTGTTTGGCGCGTGTGGACTCAAGCTTCATGAAGACTGGGGCACCACACCGGCAGCCATAGATAATTGTCTAAGGGTGGCCGATCAGTACGATGTGCAAGTGGCCATTCATACCGACACCCTCAATGAAGCCGGTTTTGTTGAAGATACCCTCGCGGCGTTTAAGGGGCGCACCATTCACACCTACCATACCGAAGGAGCGGGCGGTGGCCATGCGCCGGATATTATCAAGGCCGCGTCGCTGAGTAATGTTCTGCCGTCATCAACAAATCCTACCCGGCCTTATACCGTTAACACCGTGGATGAGCATCTGGATATGTTGATGGTCTGTCATCATCTCGACCCGGCTATTCCAGAAGATGTGGCCTTTGCCGATTCGCGTATTCGCCGCGAAACCATTGCCGCCGAAGATATTTTTCATGATCTGGGCGCGTTCAGCATGATTTCATCCGACTCACAGGCCATGGGACGTGTGGGTGAAGTGATTACCCGCACCTGGCAGACCGCGCACAAAATGAAAGTACAGCGTGGCCCTTTGGCCGAAGACAACAGCCGCCATGATAATTTTCGGGTAAAACGTTATATCGCCAAATACACAATTAACCCGGCCATTACCCATGGCATGGCCTCGGTGATCGGTTCGGTGGAGGTGGGCAAACTGGCCGATCTGGTTTTATGGAAACCGGCGTTTTTCGGCATCAAAGCCTCGCTGATATTAAAAGGCGGGTTTATCGCCGCCGCGCCCATGGGCGATCCGAACGCGTCCATTCCTACTCCGCAACCGGTGTATTACCGGCCCATGTTTGGCAGTTTTGGCCACTTGCCGGCGGCGCTTTCCATGACTTTTGTCAGCTCACTGACGGATGTTTCTGCCTTACGACAGACCTTGGGTTTACAGCGTAACTTGCTGGCCTGTCGCCAAACCCGGCAGCTGGCGAAAAAAGATATGATTCACAATCACTGGCAACCGCAAATCACGGTTGATCCGCAAACCTATGAGGTGCGTGCAGATGGAGTGCTGCTGACCTGTGAACCGGCCAGTGAATTGCCCTTAACGCAGCTATACAGTCTTTTTTGATTTTAACCCGCAGAGCCGCACGAGGATTAACATGAGCCTGGATGTTTACGAAAAAATTCAAACGCCTGCGACGACTGAAGCGCAAACGGTGGATGAAGTTATCACGCTGGATCATCTCACGCGCGAAAAAGGACGTTTCAAAACGCAGACCGTGTCTGGGCAGGAGGTGCGGGTTTTTCTTGAGCGTGGCAGTGTACTTGATGCCGGTCACTTGCTTAAAAGCAGCTGCGCTCGTGTGATTCGGGTGGAATACGCGCCGGAAGCGGTGACCCGTGCGACCGCGCCTGACTGGCCGAGTTTTGCTCGCGCCTGTTATCACCTGGGTAATCGTCATGTGCGTTTGCAGATGGGTGATTTATGGCTGCAAATGATGCCCGATCATGTGCTGGAAGACATGCTGCTGAGTTTTGGTTTGCGTATTGAGCACCGTGACGCCGCGTTTATTCCTGAACGTGGTGCTTATAGCGCTCAGGCACACCACCACGATCACTGAGTTTAACGATGAATTTAAGCCAGTTACGCTGTTTGCATTTATGCAGCCCGATGTTGCCGGTCGGTGGTTTCAGTTTTTCCCAGGGTCTGGAATATGCCATTGAAACGCGCTGGCTAATCTCGGTGCAGGATATTGGCCAATGGCTGGACGTGGTGATGGCTGAATCCATGGCTTATTTGGATTTGCCTGTGGTCCTGCGTTTGAAACGCGCCTATTTCGATGGCAATGTGAATGAATTCCAGTATTGGTCGGATTTTTTATTGGCCAGCCGGGAGTCGGCGGAATTGTTGCAGGCTGAGCGTGTAATGGGCAGTGCCATGAATCGCCTGCTGCACACCTTGGGCATAAACATGGGCGTGTATCAAAACATCGACCCCAGCTTTATCGGTGGTTTTGCCGTGGCGACCCAATTTTGGGGCTTGAATGACGAAGATGCACTGGGTGCCTATTTGTGGACTTGGCTGGAAAACCAGATTACGGCAGCGACCAAATTGTTGCCTTTAGGCCAAAGTGATGCGCAGCGTTTATTGCTGCAAAAAACAGAATTGATTCCGCCGACCGTAACCCTGGCATTGAATTTAAGGGATGAAGACGTTGGCGCCAGTCTGCCCTCACTGGCGATGGCCAGCGCCTGGCATGAAACACAGTATTCGCGTTTGTTTCGATCCTGATGCGGATAAAAACCATGAAATACACCAATCACTAAACGGAGCAATAACAATGAAACAAACACTGCGTGTTGGCGTGGGCGGGCCGGTCGGTTCCGGAAAAACGGCATTATTACGTGTACTGTGCAGCCGCATGAAAGACGATCTCAATATTGCCGTAGTGACGAATGATATTTACACCCGTGAAGATGCGGAATTCCTGACCCGCCATGAAGCCCTGGCAGCCGATCGTATTATCGGGGTTGAAACTGGAGGCTGCCCCCATACGGCTATTCGTGAAGATGCGTCAATGAATCTGGCCGCGATTGATGAATTACACCGGCGTCACGCCGATCTGGATCTGATTCTGGTCGAAAGTGGTGGCGATAATCTTAGCGCTACGTTTAGTCCTGAATTGTCAGATCTAACGCTGTATGTGATCGACGTGGCTGCCGGGGATAAAATTCCACGCAAAGGTGGGCCGGGTATTACCAAATCGGATTTGTTGATTATCAATAAAATTGATCTGGCCCCTTTGGTGGGTGCTTCTCTCGATGTTATGGACCGTGACGCCAGAAAAATGCGTGGCGAACGTCCTTTTGTATTTACCAATTTAAAAACGGAAGAAGGTGTGGACGCGGTGCTGGCTTTTATTCGACAAGAGGGCATGTTGGCGTAAGCCTGTGCCATTCATTGATATTGTTAGACTATTACTGGCCGCTGAACTTTTTTATCCGCACGACCATCAGAAGGGCAAAAACCGCAATATAAGGCCAAGCCTGACCCCAGCCGGCTTTGATAAGCAAGGCGTAGTGCAGCAAAGCGGCGACAGCGATGATGTAAATCAGTTGATGTAAACGCTGCCAGCGTTGCCAGCCCAAACGACCTATCATTTTGTGCGTTGATGTAATGGCCAGGGGAACAAGTAATATCCAGGCGCTCAAACCCAAGGTGATATAAGGCCGTTTGATAATGTCGGCAAAAATATCCGGCCAGGCGAAATACTGATCGAGCACCACATAAGCCAGCACATGCAGTGTGGCGTAAAAAAATGAAAACAAACCCAGCATGCGTCTGATCTGCAAGGGCTGCTGCCAGTCAAACACAATTCTCAGGGGCGTGACCGTGAGCGTGATAAGCAGTAAACGCAAGGCCCAAAGACCGCTGAAATGAATCACTGTCTCAATAGGATTGGCGCCCAGCTGATGATAAAAAGCCTGTGTGCCCAGCCAGAATAAAGGGGCGCAACAGGCTATAAAACAGACAATTTTCAGGGCGTTAAACGTGGGCACAAAGGCTGCGTCCGGGGTGAGTTAGAAATAGGTTTTCAAATCCATGCCGCTGTACAAACTCGCAACTTCGTCGTAACCATTAAACAGCCGTGTTTCTCGTTTTTGAAACTCACCAATGCGCCGTTCTTTTTTCTGACTCCAGCGCGGGTGATCAACATTCGGATTAACGTTGGCATAAAAACCGTATTCACGCGGGGCGTTTTGGTTCCAGGCGGTGACGGGTTGTTCAGGCAGAAAACGCATGGCCACAATGGATTTAATGCTTTTAAAACCGTATTTCCATGGCACGACCAGCCGAATTGGTGCGCCATTTTGTCCCAGTAACGATTTACCGTAGAGGCCGGTGGCTAGCAGTGTGAGTGGGTGCAGGGCTTCGTCCATACGCAAGCCTTCAACATAGGGCCAACGCAATACTGATGTGTTCAAACCGGGCATTTGGCTGGCATCGTTGAGCGTTTCAAACTGGATAAAACGCGCGCTGGACAGCGGTTCAAGCTGTTTGATCAAATCACCCAAGGGGATGCCCATCCAGGGAATCACCATCGACCAGGCTTCGACACAGCGCAACCGGTAAATACGTTCTTGTGGCGGGTGTTTGGCGATTAAATCTTCCAGGGTATACACGCCTGAATTTTTTACCGCACCTTCGACACGCAGCGTCCAGGCTGGGGTTTTAAAGTTTGCAGCCAGATGGGCCGGGTCGGATTTGTCGGTGCCGAATTCGTAAAAATTATTGTAGGTGGTGACGTCTTCGTAAGGTGTTAACGCATCGTCTGTGGCAGCGTTTGTGTTGCTTGCAGATGCGTTGCTGGATTTATTGCAAGCCGACAGCAATAAACTGGGCGCGACCAAGGCTGCTGCTAGAGTGGGCACAGCATGAGTCATAAAGGCGCGGCGCTGGTGATAGAGTTTTTCGTCAGTCACCTCATGCTCTTTGCAATCGGACGCTCGGGGTATTTTTATCAGCATAGGACCTCCGTTAGGTGATGTGACGCGAAACGATCAGTCACTGCATGATCAGTGTTTGCGCCAGCGTTTGGCAATCCAGTAATCAAGACTGACATACTTACCCGCGCCGCTAAACAACAAGGTTAGCACCATAATAAAATAGGTGGCAGCAAACTCGATGCCGTTATTGAGCACGACGAAGGGCCCGTTTTCGGTGAGCCAGGCATAATTGCCGTGTTCCTGTAAAATGGTTTTGGCCCTGTTCAAACGTTCAATGGCACCGAGGGTGCGTTCTGTTGCAAACAGCCCCTCGCCACTGGCAATAGCCAGCCAGCCGTTATTCCAATGTACGGTGAGGGCGGCGACGACCATGGTGACCAGCAGTGGAATACATACCCAGCGCGTGGCCAAACCCAGCGTGAGCAATACTGCCCCGGCTAATTCGGTGCCGGTGGCCAGAGCCGCCATCAAGGTGGGGAAGGGCATACCCAAGCCCCAGTCGGGATTGCCAAACCAGTTAACCGTTTGTTCAAAGGCAAAAAGTTTCTGGCTGCCTGCCATCCAGAAAATGGGTGCCAGATAGGCACGCAATAGCAGGGGGGCGAGAAAGTCGAGGTGACGACTTCGGTCGAGTAAATTCTGTAATTTATTGGCCAGATTCAGCATAAAATACGCCTTTTTACGCCAGCCTTAACAGGCGCAAATCGTTAAACTGCTTCAAGATGTGTTGCCCTTGCGTCAAAAACTGTTCTGTTGTGTGATCCTTGTTGGGAAACAGCACCGACAGATACTGCTGCGCCGTTTTACCAGGGAAGTTCTTGATACTGGACAGGAGTTGAAAATTCAGGTTTTGCAGTTCAAAAAAACGCACATTGTCGTTGCCATCACGAAACATCAGCAGAAAAGTGGGCTGCGCTGCTGCGACCTGCGGCTGAAAATCGGGATTAATCTGGTGTACCGGAAAATGATAGGACAGAGGCATTGCCAGGGGTGACAAGCACAGTGCGCCCATGTGCAGATCGTCGGCTGACAGCACTTCACCGCTGAGTTCTTCGCTTAGGTAGAGTTCCAGCTCCATTGCTTCGTAATGGGCCAGTTCAAGCAGAAAGGGTTTGCCTTCAACCTTTGACTCACGTTCGGCCAGAAAAAAAATAAATTCCTGTCCCAATTGGGGAAAATAAGGCGTTTCGGCTTTAAAGTCGCGAATAAATTCCGCCACCAGTGCCCGCCACTGGGCTTCGGGAAACAAACTGCTTAAAACGGGAAAAAAATTACTGAGCAAGGAAAAGATGTTTTCAAACACCAGCTCGCGATACACCGTAACACGTCGTGGACTTAATCCTGCCGGTGCCGGAACACGCTCCGGATCACGCAGGTGCCGGGTAAAATCTTCCTGTAGTGTTGCCAGATTGCTTTCAAGCTGCGGAGGTGTGGCGAGCGCCATGAACGTTATCCTCTTGCTGTAGTGTTTTGATCTGTTCCAGCTCCTGCACTAATTGCGCAAGAGCGGGCAGGTTAAAATCCCGTTCAAGCAGGGTCGGGCGGGGGCCGATCAGTCCATAGCTATAGGCCAGCAGCTGCCACACCGGATCAACCACGTCGGCACCGTGGGTGTCGATAATAAAACCATCGTCTTCAACGAAATGTCCCGCCATGTGCATATAAACGATGCGTTCGGCCGGCATCTGGTTAATAAAAGTTTTGGCATCGTAATTGTGATTGACACTGTTGACGTACACGTTGTTGATATCAAGCAAGAGATCGCAGTCGGCCTCGTTGAGAATAGCGTTAATAAACGCGACTTCGCTCATGTCTTGCCGGGGCGTTAAATAGTAGGAAATATTTTCAATGGCAATGCGGCGTTCAAGAATGTCTTGTGTTTGACGAATCCGCTGGGCGACATGATGCACTGCCTCGTCAGTAAAAGGCAGGGGCAACAAGTCATACAAATGGCCGCCGTCATGGCTGTAACTGAGATGTTCGCTGTAGAGCGCGACTTTGTGAATATTGAGGAATTTTTTAATGTCGAGCAGCAAGTCGGTATCAAGTGGTTGCGTGCCGCCGAGTGAGAGCGACAGACCGTGCGTGACCAGAGGGCGTTGTTCGCTCAAAGCACGCAACTGTTTGCCTAAACGACCGCCAATATTGATCCAGTTTTCAGGTGCCAGTTCGAAAAAATCAACTGATGGCGGAATCTGTTCACACAACGCATTGATAAGCGTTCGTCTGAGGCCCAGTCCTGCGCTCTGAAGAGGTTTGTGTTGAACCATGTGTTTGCCTCACCTGTTGAGTGGAAAGGGTATTACTCGGGGAATATAGGCGCACATACGCTAAAAACAGCCGATTTGAAGCGTTTCAGAATGACTGATCTTAAGCCGTGACTCTGAAACGCAAGGGCTTAAACAAGGCTTATTTTTTTACAGGTGCAGCAGGTGTGGCAGGTTTTGCAGGGCTAGCCGCAGGCGCGCCGCTCATGCTGCCCTTCATGTTGCCACCACAGGTGCCATCGGTGCATTTTGTCACGCACTTTTCAGTACCGCACTTGCCGTCTACACACTTATCGGTGATACATTTAGGGCCGCTGCATTTGCCTTCCATATTGGCTTTTTTATCTACCATGCCGGGGCTGCACTTGCCTTCGGGTGTGGTTTTTGGTGTCGTGGCAGGTGTGGCGTCGTTGCCCATCATGTCCGCGCCGCATTTGCCTTCACCACACGAGCCTTCTGCCACTTGCATGTAACCACTGTTCAGTTCGTGCATGCCGAAGGGGCTGTCATGCGCTTGGGTAGGGGTGATTAATGCACCTGAAACCAGAGCTGTTCCAAGCGATGCCAAAAGTGCCTTGCGAGAATTAGTAGATTTCATAGGTCCTTCCTTTAGTAAAAAACATGACATTTATGTGATCAGACGATCACACGGTTAAACTGCCCAGCCTTTGGTTCAGTCAGACTGTCAGCATATTAAAGCAAGCGCAGAAAAACCAGATGCAAAACTGACAGACAGTGACATTTGATTGTTCATGGTATGAAAAGTGGCCGACTGGGTACTCTATACTAAACAGGTGCATAATACAGGCGTTAAGCACCGTGTAAGATAAAATGCAGAATACAAAGAGCCGCTGCCTTAGCTGTTGCTGATAAAGTGAGTAAAAAACGCCTGTAATAACGTCGCGATTCAAGAGGTAAAGACTATGAGAAAAAAATCTTGGTTTGTAGGAATAATGACTGTGGTGATTGCCTGCGGCTCCATCAGTTGTAATAAAAATAACGATACAAAAACTGCACAGCCTGCGCTGGTGTCACCGCAAGAAAACACCCTGACTAAAAATGATGTGTTCGCACAGAGTTTGCACGTGTATAAAAGTCCGACCTGCAGTTGCTGTGGTCGCTGGGTTGATCATATGCGCGATGCCGGATTTACAGCGACTGTTCATGATGTCGACGATCTTGATGCCATTAAACAGAATCATAATCTGGCAGAGGCTTTTCGTTCCTGTCACACCGCAGTTACCGACGACGGTTATGTGTTTGAAGGTCATGTGCCGGCGGGCCTCGTAAAACGTTTTCTGACCGAGCGCCCCGCCGACGCGCGTGGACTTGTTGTTCCGGCCATGCCGGTGGGTAGTCCCGGCATGGAAATGGGCGAGACATTTATGCCCTACGATGTATTGCTGTTAAAAAAGAACGGTGGCACTGAAGTGTATGCCCGAATAGGCAAAGCTGAGGAACAGTATTAAGTTGCTTTTCCTTTCTACCAGTATTTTCTTGCTACTATGTTTATAGCTGACTGCTATAAAAAAGTTTTAATTTTTAACTAGAAGCGCATGCCACCTTGCTTTGATGAGTGAAATAGCGCGGTGAGGTTTTTGAATATTTGTCACTCGTGACAAAAAATTTGTTATGCAGATCTTTTTCTAATTTCAATGCAATTAATGATAAAAGTTATCCTGCCATTTCCTGTCTGCGGGGTTATGGTTTCTTAGAAACTACAGTCAGTTTTTCAATGGGTGACTAGTTTGCTTGGCAGTAATTAAACCCATTGATCTGTACAAGGTAAATATAATGAAGCTTCAGAAAATAACCGCCCTTTCAGGTCTCTTTGTTGTTCTTGGGTTGTTTATATCCCCGTTCTGTTATGCCTCGGTAAGTGGGGAGGAATATATTAATTTAACCCATCACGCAGTTGGA
>DAIRVL010000080.1:0-11189 GCA_036802845.1 Pseudomonadales bacterium
TAAAGACCGCCGGCATAAGCGAAGGGTTGGAAACCGGGATGGCTGTCGTTTATTACCACGCCGTACTCATCATAGTCCAAACGTTGTGCCACCGTGACGCTGTCATCTTTTAGACTACCGTTATTGACCCGAATAAAGTAGTTGCCCGTTGTGTTAGGCAGGGTGAAGCTACGCGTTTCAAGTATGGGTGCGCCCGTCGATCGATAGAATGATACCGGCCCATACGCAGTAAACTCACCGGCTAGCGTATGCGCACTAAAGGACAGCAAACAGAGTGTTAGTAACAGGTAGTATCGGCCAAGTATTTTAGAAGGAAGGATAATCATCCCTAAAAAAACTGAAACTATATGAAGATATTCTTCAAATAGTTGCGGTGATCCTTTATCGGCATTTTATTAACCTTTAAAAATATATTGGTATAAAAATTACCGCCGAGTTTAATGCGTGGTTGTAATTTGTACAATTCATGCAATATCTCAATTCGGGCATTCTTAAAAAACACACGCCCACCCGCAGTTCTCCGGCAAGAGACCATCTGCTTGAGCATTGAAAATAGTTTCAGGGGAAGTGGGAGTCTTTATTCTTTAGTGGCGCCGTCTGACCACGTATGACGTCAGCGGCGATTCAGAAATGCATGCATTATTAGAGGGGTTTAAACTTAACGGGTTTTCAGGATTTTTTGGCGGCTTTTTCGGCGCGTTTTTCCTTCATTGTTTTTTCTGGTTTCTTCTTGGTTTCTTTTTTCTTGTTCATGCCTTTGGCCATGTGACGTGCTCCTGGTGGTGTAAATGCATTTTTTCGTTGTTGAACCTTAGCGGACTGATCTGTTTTTTACCAGTCTAACGCTACTATAGAGAAGTATTGGTTTATAACAAGATCAAACCCGCTGATCGTCTGTTTTTCTACCCAAAACCCGTAGTGTACTTACCATCTGTCGCGTCTGGAATTTCGGGATTTAATAGAATAACCGATTAGAAAACCCACTGTCAGTATGCCGGCACCGTACTGTAGACCTTTAGTAAAATTATCTGCTTTTAACGAATCTATTTCGGCTGTCAGTCGTTCCATGTCTATTTTTATTAATTGATTGGTTTTGAGCAGTTCGCTGTTAGCCTGATCAAGACGAATGGCCTCGGTCGACAGTTTTTTTAAACGATCAAGCTCAGTTACAGCGTTGTCGTAGTTTTGTTGCAGCTTTTTATATTGTTTTACCGTGTCTTCAGGGGGCTTGTTTGCCGAGTCCGTTGCAGTACTTTGTACCTCGTTTTTTAAGTATGCGAGATTACTGAGAGCTTTCTGCTGGGCTTGTTGTGTTGGAGGATTTTTTTGCACGGACTGTGCGGGTATCCAGCCCTTAATTCCGTCTGAGGTTCTGATGAGGCTCCATTTTTGATCTTCTGACAACGCTAGAATATTGATCTGGGTGCCGCTGGGCAGCCCGGGATGAATGACTGTGCTGTCGCTTGACTGCCCCTCGCGAATAGGTGCCGGAATTTGGCCTGCAATATATGCATTGGCACTCTGGCTGATGCCAGGAGTAGACAGCATGACCAAAAGTAGACAGCAACTGAGCAGTGATATGCGTGTTTTATGCAAGCCGATCATCAATTAACGAGTTCCTTGGGCTGACGTATTGCCGCTTATTTTACACAGAGTTTGTATTATTACGATCAGGGCAGAACTTTTTTAAAGGGTTTAACGACAATCTGTTGGTAAACGCCCGCAGCGATATAAGGATCTGCGTCAGCCCATGCCTGTGCTGCCTCAAGACTATCGAATTCTGCAACGATCAGGCTACCGGTAAATCCGGCCTCACCGGGGTTGTCGCTGTCTATGGCAGGGTGCGGTCCTGCCAGAAGTAAGCGTCCTTCGTTTTTGAGTTGTTGCAGACGTTCCAGATGTGCTTCTCTGGCGGATTTTCGTTTGTTTAAACTGTTGGCAACATCTTGACTGATAATGGCGTAAATCATGGGTTTTATTTATTTTCAGGTGGGGACGTGGAAGAATCTTCCTCGGTTTCAATAATGTGCCGGGAGAGATAGGCGGTTTGTGCAATAAGGAAAATAATCGTCATTGCCAGGCTGCCAAATACTTTAAAATCCACCCAGAATTCTTGATAGGTAAAAGCAACGTATAGATTTGCCGCGCCACTGACAATAAAAAAGACAACCCAGCTGTAGTTGAGTTTACGCCAAATCGGATCAGGTAAAACAACGGTATGTCCTATCATTCTCTGTACCAGGTTATGCTTGCCTACAAATTCGCTGCCAAGGAAAATCAAAGCAAAAATCCAGTTCACTACCGGCGCTTTCCATTTAAGAAAGGTTTCGTCATGCATAAATAAGGTTAAACTGCCAAAAACATAAACAGCAACCAAAGTGATAATCTGAAAGTTTTCCAGTCGTCGTTGCTGTATCCAGTACCAGCCGTATTGTAGAGTAGTTACGACCATTAAAACCTGGGTCGCTACATAAATATCAACCAGTTTATAAGCGCTAAAAAATGCAATGAGTGGTATAAAGTCAATAAGTTGTTTCATTATGTATAAGTTTTCTGAATTTATTGAGTAAGTAATAAATAGTAAAGAGACGCACTGAAAAACGGGGCCTGAGATGTAATGAAGCGTTTACACTCGGTGCGTATTCTATACATTTGTATAATCAAAAACTCCAAGTATTTTTCGCTATGTCTGGTATCAACAAAGTAATACAGTACGACAATGGCCTATGTTTAAGAGTAATACACCTTTTTTGAGTATACTTTTCTGAGGTTTCCCTTTTTTCAGGTAAGCGGCGTCGCTAGATAACAGAAGTTAAAACGATGAAATATGATTTGCATAGCCACACGTATTTTTCGGATGGAGAGCTGAGTCCGGAAGAGTTGGTTTTGGCGGCCAAACAGGCCGGAATAGATGTGTTGGCCTTGACCGATCATGACACTGTCGATGGTTTGCCACGTGCGCGTCTTGCCGCTCGGGAAGTGGGTGTGATCTTGGTGCCCGGTGTTGAAATTTCAACACGCTGGGAAAAAATGGATATCCATGTGTTGGGTTTAGGTATTGATGTCGAAAATGCCACATTAACTGCGGGCCTGAAAAAACATCAGACTGAGCGCGTAACACGTGCGCAGCTAGTGGCGGCAAAACTTGAAAAGCTGGGCATCAAAAATATCTGGGAAGAGGTGTCTGCGGGTGTGAGCAGTCACTATGTAGGCAGACCGGATTTTGCCAGAGTACTTGTAAAACGTGGTCTGGTGAAAGATTTTCAGGGTGCTTTTTCCAAATATCTGGCCGAGGGCAAGGTGGCTTATGTAGCCACGGAGTGGGCCTCTGTTGCTGAAGCAGTTTCGTGGATCAAAAGTGCCAGGGGGGTGGCAATTTTGGCCCATCCCGGACGCTACCGCATGACGCGCACCAAATTAATAAAGCTACTGGCACATTTCAAAGAGGCAGGCGGTGATGGTTTGGAAATTTTGTACCCGTCACAGAATGTCGATAAAACCCGTGATTTGATTTTAATTTCGCAGCAGTTTGACTTGTTAGCCTCGGCGGGCAGTGATTTTCACGGGCGATCATATCCGGGTATGAAACTGGGCATGCTGGGTGACTTGCCAGCGTTATGTGCACCTTTGTGGGAAAGTGATGTCTGGTCAAAATGCCAGCGCTGTTAGCGTTTCATCGGCTCACATAAAATAGATCTGTACTGTACGATCAACAACAATTACTCATTACCAGAGTCGAGTATCGATGTCCCAATATTTTAGAATCCACGCCGAAAATCCCCAGGTACGCCTCATTAAACAAGCGGCAGACATCGTAAGACAAGGGGGCGTTATCGTTTATCCGACTGACTCGGCCTATGCCATTGCGTGCCATATTGGTGATAAAACAGCGCTGGATCGTATTATCAAAATTCGTCAGCTGGATAACAAACATTCGTTTACGCTGGCTTGTCCCGATCTGTCTGCGATTTCGACCTATGCCAAAGTCAGTAACAGTTATTATCGTTTGCTCAAAGCAAATACCCCCGGACCCTATACATTTATCCTGCCGGCAACGTCTGAAGTGCCGAGACGTTTATTGCACCCCAAGCGCAAAACGATAGGGATTCGTGTCCCCAATAATCGAATTGCCTTGTCATTATTGATCGAGTTGGGGGAGCCTCTGATGACCTCAACCCTGATGCTGCCGGGATACAGTTATCCCCTGTGTGATCCTGAAGAAATCCGTGATCTGCTGGCGCAACAGGTTGAATTGGTCATAGAAGGCGGTTATGGTTCACCCGAAGAAACGACAGTGATTGATCTGGTTGGTGACTTTCCTGAAGTACTGCGTGTAGGGTGCGGTGATCTAGCGCCTTTTATGTAGTGCTTCGCGTACAAAACCCTGATAAAAGTGTGAATAATTTAGGTCGAAGCGGTGTAAGATCGCAACAATTGTGTTGTCCCTGATCCAATTTGATAAATTTAAAGGAGAGTATTTTGAGCTCGGTTGTTCCCCATCAAAGAGTTCTTTCGGGCATGCGCCCTACGGGCAAGTTGCATCTGGGCCACTACCACGGTGTATTAAAGAACTGGCGACAACTGCAGCATGAATACGAGTGTTTCTTCTTTGTGGCTGACTGGCATGCCCTGACTACGCATTATGACGATGTGTCCATCATTGAACAGAATGTCTGGGAAATGATCATCGATTGGTTGGCGGCGGGTGTGAACCCGGGTTCGTCAACCATTTTTATTCAGTCGCGCGTGCCTGAACACGCCGAGCTCAATGTTTTATTGTCGATGATCACGCCCTTGGGTTGGCTGGAACGTGTACCCACCTATAAAGATCAGCAGGAAAAACTGAAGGAAAAAGATCTGGCGACTTACGGATTTCTGGGTTATCCCTTGCTGCAGAGCGCCGATATTCTGATGTATCGTGCCGGTAATGTGCCGGTGGGTGCCGATCAGGTGGCGCATGTCGAATTAACCCGCGAGCTGGCGCGGCGATTTAACCATCTTTATGGTCGCGAGCCAGGATTTGAGCAAGCTGTTGAACTGGCCATTGACAAAATGGGCAAAAAAACAGCAAAACTTTACCGTGCTCACCGCAAGGCCTATCAGGAGCAGGGTATTGCAGAGGATCTGGAAAAGGCACAAGCCCTGGTGCATGATCAGCAAAATATAACCTTGGGTGACAAGGAACGATTGCTGGGTTACCTCGAAGGTTGTGGAAAAGTTATTTTACCTGAGCCACGTGCGTTACTGACTGCGGCATCGAAAATGCCAGGTCTTGATGGTCAGAAAATGTCGAAGTCCTATGGTAATGCCATTTATCTGCGTGAAGAGCCTGCCGAAATTGAAAGAAAAATCCGCACCATGCCTACGGATCCCGCCCGTGTGAGACGTAATGACCCGGGCGATCCGGCCAGGTGTCCAGTGTGGTCCTTTCATGAAATTTATTCAGATGAGGCAACACGGGCCTGGGTGCAACAAGGTTGTGTTTCAGCCGGTATTGGCTGTCTTGAGTGCAAGGGACCTGTGATTGAAGCCATTCAAACAGAGCTCTTACCCATTCGTGAGCAAGCCAAAGAGTATGCTGCCGATCCCGGATTGGTGCGCAGTATTGTAGCCGATGGCTGCGAAAGAGCGCAGGAAGAAGCACGGCAAACCATGAAAGAAGTCAGGCATGCCATGGGGCTGACGTATCGCTAAAGCATGGAGAATGTTTTGACAGGTACGGAACCGTCTCAGCCGGAGATTTCGTTGCAAAGCCAGCCGCTTTCATCGGAACAACCTAGCCTCTATCCGCCTCAGCAAGCTGAAATGCCTTTTGCTATGGTCGCCGGACAGGTGCTCAAAGAGTTTCCCAAAGATCTTTATATTCCGCCCGATGCGCTGGAAATTTTTCTCGAAGCCTTCGAGGGGCCGCTTGATCTCTTGCTTTATCTGATCAAACGACAGAATCTCGATATCCTGGATATTCCCGTTGCGGAAGTGACTCATCAATATATGGCCTATGTCAATTTGATGGAGGCCTGTCAATTTGAACTGGCCGCTGAATATCTGGTTATGGCGGCCTTGTTGGGTGAAATCAAATCCCGCTGCTTATTGCCCCGGCAGGGTGGCGTAGAGGAAGACGAAGATGATCCTCGTGCTGAATTGATCCGTCGTTTGCAGGAGTACGAGTGTTTTAAACGTGCAGCGGAGGAGCTTGATCAGCTTCCACGGCTAGACCGTGATTTGTTTCTGACGAATGTGACTGTTGTTAAAGTGGAAAGTGAAAAGCGCCATCCTGATGTCGATATGCAAGAAATGCTGATTGCGTTGCGAGAAGTGTTGCAGCGGGCTGATATGTATGAAAGCCACCATATCCAGAAAGAATCACTGTCCATTCGTGAGCGCATGTCGCAGATTCTTGATCAGTTATCCGGGGGGGGCTTTGTTCCATTTGTAAACATGTTTCGTATTGAAGAAGGGCGACTGGGTGTCGTGGTCAGTTTTATCGCTTTACTGGAATTGATCAGGGAAGCCTTGATTGAAATTGTGCAAAGCGATGTCTTTGCGCCTATTCATGTAAAAGCCAAAGCCTAATGAGCATTAATGTGGATAAATTGAAAAATATTGTTGAAGCGGCCTTGCTTGCAGCAGGTCGACCACTGAGCGTGGAGCAATTGTCTGCCTTGTTCGAGGACGACGAACAAAAACCATCCAGTGCTGATCTTGCTGCGGCGTTTATATCCTTGCAGTGTGATTATCAGGAGCGGGGTGTTGAGTTGGTGCAGGTGGCTTCAGGGTATCGTTTTCAGGTCAGGCAAAACTACAGCACATGGATCAGCAAGTTATGGGAAGAAAAACCCAGTCGTTATTCACGTGCGCTGTTAGAAACGCTGGCCTTGATCGCCTATCGGCAACCGATTACCCGTGGCGAAATCGAAGCGGTGCGAGGGGTGGCGGTAAGCACGAATATTATTAAAACGCTACAAGAGCGCGATTGGGTGCGTATTGTAGGGTATAGAGACGTGCCGGGGCGTCCAGCTATGTATGCGACGACCCGCAGTTTTCTGGATTATTTTAATTTGCGCAGCCTCGATGAATTACCGCCACTGACCGATATTCGTGATCTGGGTAAGATCAACGAGGAGCTGATGTTTGATGAGCTGCTTGCTGAAAACTCCATTTCTGGCTCGCTTCAGCGTTTTAATGCCCAGCTACGGATGAATGATGAAAGTGATGAGCCTGCGGATGATTCTGATGTGCTGCCGCCCATACATTTTCGGTCGGATGGTGTCGCGGATGGTATTGATTAAATCCACAAGCACGCCCCTCTTTTCTTATACAGAGTTATTCCATGAGTGAAAAATTACAGAAAGTCCTGGCCCGCGCAGGTCTTGGATCAAGAAGAGCCCTTGAGCAGAAAATTCTTGAGGGTCGGATCAGTGTCAATGGTCAAACCGCCACTTTGGGTGAGCGTGTCACGACTAGCGATGTCATTAAAGTAGACGGTAGCTTGATTAGTTTGAATCCTGATGCAGGTAACACGCGTCGTGTTCTGATTTATAACAAACCTGAAGGCGAAGTGTGTACACGCTCTGATCCTGAAGGTCGCTCGACCGTCTTTGAACACTTGCCTCCTTTGTCAGGAGAACGCTGGATAGCGATAGGTCGCCTGGATATTAATACCAGTGGTTTGCTGTTGTTTACTACCGATGGTGAGTTGGCTAACCGTTTAATGCACCCTTCAACTCAAATCCAGCGCGAGTATGCTGTCAGGGTTCAGGGCGCACCGAGTGATGGGGCTTTAACTAACTTGCTCAATGGCGTGTTGCTGGAAGACGGTATGGCCAAGTTTGATGAAATTATTGCGCGGGGCGGGGCGGGCGTGAATCAATGGTTTCACGTGCAATTACGCGAAGGGCGCAATAGAGAAGTCCGACGTTTATGGGAGTCACAGGGTTTGCAGGTGAGTCGGCTTAAACGTGTGCGCTATGGCAATGTCCACTTGCCTTTCCAGCTCAAAACAGGGCAGTGGCTGGAAATGGAGCAAAAAGAAATAAGCGCATTGGCAAAATTGGTTGGCATGAAAACCAAACCAGTATCGATTCGCACGCAGAACACAGAGAATGTGCTGCTTGATAAAGTCGTTAAACCGCAAGCCAGAAGGCTAGTCAAAACCCAGGCTAAATCCAAATCTGAAGCAAAGGTTCCGGCTAAAACGCAAGCCAAACCACACACCCGAACGGCGACTAAAACCCCGGTCAAAACACCCGACAATGCCCAAGTCAAAACACCCGACAATGCCCAGGTCAAAACTCAGGTCAAAGCTCGATTACACCCCGCCAAAAAAGCGCATCAGCCTCGAACCCGGACGCGCTAAACACTTTGAGCAAGCCGGATTTCGGGTGATGCTGCCAGGTTCGGCGCGGGGCTAGTATAGCCAGCGCACCTGTTTCTGCCTTGTGATTTTGCTATGTAAAGGTATTTGTCTGCTCTGGCAAGCAACTCGTCGACTGTTTCATTTGGGCATAAAACGGCTGCACCGATGCTCACAGTCACAGACACTTCATTGCCATTTAAGGTGTAAAACTGCAAGGATTGAATAGCTTTACGTATTCTCTCGGCAATGACAATGGCGCCGTGCAAGTGCGTATTGCTTAAAATAACTGCAAATTCTTCTCCGCCGTAACGAAATAAACTGTCGCTGGTGCGGGCAACGGTTTGAACCTGTGTGACAAATCGTTTTAAGACTTGATCACCAAAGGGGTGCCCATACTGGTCGTTGATTTTTTTGAAATGATCCAGGTCCAGCATTAAAACGGATAAAGAGTGGTGATGCCGCTGTGCCAATTCATATTCTCTTGCCAATACCGTATCTAACGCAGAACGATTGCCTGCGCCGGTGAGGAAGTCTGTTTGAGCACTGTATTTAGCCTGTCGGTAAGTAATGGCATTTCTCAGTGGAAAAACCAGAATCTGGGAGAGTTTGCTTAATTTCTGCAGGATGTTTTTTTCAAGTATTGACGAACTGAAAACAGAGAGTTGTCCTACATAATCACTCTCAGCATGCAGGTCATGCGTATGATGGATTGGAGCGCTTTGGCCGAGCTGCAGCACAAGCTGGTTTTGAGGCAGAGTGTACTCGAGCCCTTTGATGTTAAAGCTGTTCTGTAAATAAGCAAAATAATGAGATAACAAAGTTTCTATCTCAAGGCTTGTTTGCAGCTTATGACAGAGCTGTCTTTTTTGCGCGGGTAAAGACAAGCCGTAAGGAGGATTGATATCAAACTCCGATAGGGTTTTATTAGTTTGGTACGGCGATTTTACGGTGTGAGTTTTATTTTCCATGCAAAGTCCAAGGGTTAAAAAGCCTGCGGGTGTGTAAGTCATGACAATTTGGAATGCCATTTTGATGCCAGTTATTGCAATTTTACATAAAATGTGAGCATTGGAATGAAAAAGTGTTTTTATCAGACTTTTCAGCTATTAAAACGCAGGGTATAGGGGCGGTGAAATCAAGTCGAATCAAAAAAAAGAGGATATTTGGCATGATAAACCCGTCCTTGGTTATCGTTGTTTTGAATGAATAAAATCCGTCTTTTATAAGCGTAATCGAACTTGCTTAAAGTGCAAGTTGTTGAAAATGAGTGAGTTACCCCGGGTGTAGGGTAACTGGGTGGCGGGGGCTCTAAAAGAATCAGGATGCAAAATTATTTTGGTGCTTGTGCGTCAATTATTTGTCCATGCATGCCAATGCTGTCGCTGCCCATAAGATAAAGGTAAGCGGCAGTGATTTCCTCAGGGCGGCAAAGCGTTTCCGGATTTTCGGCTGGAAAGGCCGATTGGCGCATGGCGGTTCGTGTGGCACCGGGGTTGATGCAGTTCACGCGGACAGTGGCGGTGTTTTCAAGTTCATCGGCCAATACCTGCATCAGACCTTCGGTGGCAAATTTTGAAACTGAGTACGCACCCCAGTAAGCGCGACCTTGATGACCGACACCGGAAGTGGTGAATATCAGTGAGCCAAATTCGCTTTGACGCAGAAGAGGCAGCACAGCCTGTGTGAGCATGAATGGCGCATCCACATTCACTTTCATCACCTTGCGCCAGCTTGCGGTGGGGTAGGATTCAATCGGGCTAAGGGGACCGAGAAGGGCGGCGTTATGTAACAGGCCATCCAGTCGACCAAATTCCCGATGAAGAATCTGCGCTAACTCCTGGTAATCGGATTCGTCAGCACTGGCCAGATCCAGAGGATAGATCGCTGGGCTGCACAAATCAGCCTGTTCGATCTCGTCATATACTTGCTCCAGTTTGGACACTGTACGACCCAGCAGAATGACAGTCGCGCCGTGGCTGGCATAAGCAATAGCTGCCGCCTTACCAATACCATCCCCTGCGCCTGTGACAAGAATGACCTTGTCTTTTAGCAGATTGTGGGGCGCTTCATAGAGGTAGGGTTTGATCAAGCTCATAGGTGTTTTTATTCGCCAAAAATGTAATGGGTAATATCCTCGGCGCTGTGTGCCTGAAAACTGGCGCGCCATGAATACGGGTTTTCATTGTCAGGAATATAACCAAAGAGCGCGACAATGGTGTGCATATTGGCACGCTGGCCGGCCTCAATGTCACGTTGGTGATCCCCTACATAAATACTGTTTTCGGGTCGTGCATTTACGGTCTGACAGGCTTTGATGAGTGATTCGGGGTGAGGCTTGGGGTGTATTACCTGATCGGCGCATACTACCACACTGCAACGCTGATGCAGAGACACCGCAGCAAGAAGTGGTATGGTAAAGCGCTGGGGTTTGTTGGTAACAATACCCCAGGGTATGCGTTGTTTTTCCAGCTGTGTCAGTAACTGGTCCATGCCGGGAAAAAGACGGGTAGAGTGGCCGAGTTGTTCCTGATAAAGATCGAGCAATTGCTGACGGTATTTTTCAAAGTCTGGGTCACCTTCCTGAACGGCGAATCCGAGGCTTACCAAGGCCCTCGCACCATTGGACACGGTATTGCGAATAATGTTTTCGGATAAAGGCGGGTGACCAAATTTTGCTCGAAGAGCATTAAGTACAACAATAAAATCAGGGGCGGTATCCAGCAGAGTACCGTCCAGATCAAATAAAACAGTATCGGGCTGCAGCATTTAAGCACTCGGTTTTTGGGTATGAATAAGATAGTTCACGGTGGCATCCCGTCCCAGTTTATAGCGC
>DAIRVL010000081.1:0-11043 GCA_036802845.1 Pseudomonadales bacterium
TTACCACCCTTAAACAACTCAATAGCTGCCGCTTAAGAGGGGGCGAATTATTACCGATATACATGCAAAGTTTGTGATTATTTCTAACAAGACTATGCGCCAATTACAAAACCATCGGCCCATCAGTTCTATTTTAATCTCATAGCCTTGTGCTCTTTACCAAGTGCAAAACAGGGCGCACGGGTTGCTCGCGCACGGCTTTCTGCAGCGTGGTTTCTGATTCTTCATCAACGTTATCAAAGAACATTCCCTGCCCATTTTCCTTGGCGTAGATTGCAAGCACCGTCCTGATGGGTATATGCACGGTTCGAGGCTGGCCAGCAAAGCGAGCCGAAAAGCAGATGACTTCGTTATCCATCATAAAATCACGGACAGCACTTTGAGAGACATTTAGTACAATCCGCCCCTCTTGGACAAACTGCAAGGGCACATCAACACCCGGTGTATTGGCATGCACCAGGATATACGGCGTACACTGATTATCTACAATCCACTCGTAAACTGCTCTCACTAGATATGGACGTCTAGACTTCATAACAATACCTAATATGAATTTTTATCTTTATACCCTAAATTTCTGATCCACAAAACATACGAATAACATTGTTTTGTTACTTTAGACTTGATTTAGGGCGCATTTCTCTTTCAGCCTCAGACAGACTTGCACGAAATGAATCCCGCTCAAATAGACGCTGGGAATATTGATACAGTGGTTCACATTTATTGCGCGGCAGCTCTATGCCCATCACAGGTAAACGCCATAAAATGGCCGCCACCGAACAATCAACCAAAGTAAATTCATCGCTCATAAAAAATGGCTTTTCACCAAAAATAGGCGATACAGCGATCAAGCTTTCAAGCAGCTCTTTTCGTGCTTTCTCCCTGGCCATTTCATCACCGCTTTCACTCATCAGCAAGTCTACGTAACCACACCAATCGCGTTGAATCCTGTAATTCAGCAAGCGGCTCTGTGCTCTGGCTACAGGGTAGACCGGGAGCAACGGAGGATGCGGGAATCGCTCATCCAGGTACTCCGCCATTACATTCGATTCGTAAAGCACAAGATCCCTATCTATCAGGGTCGGCAAGGATTGGTATGGATTCATGCTGACCAAATCCTCAGGCAGATTCATAGGATCAACATCTACCACGTCAACTGACACACCCTTTTCGGCCAGGACAATTCGCACCCGATGACAATAGTGATCACGATCATCTGAATAAAAGGTCATTGAGGTTCGTTTTGTAACCACGCCCATAATATCTCCAATTTCAAAAATACTGCCTCAATAGACCACTAAGTTTGCAGGCATTTAGAAGCACTAAAGGGCTCAATATAAGAGCCCTTTACATTTATAAAAGTGGCAAAACGGCTCACTTTTTGTCTGTGTTAATGCACATCCTTCCAATACTCCCTCTTCAGGAAGTATGAAGGTATTAACAGAATCAATAAGAAAATAATAACTTTAATACCCAAAGATTCGCGCTCAACTTTCACAGGCTCCGCCATATAGGCCATATAATTAACCAAATCAGTCATCGCTGACTTGAATTTCTCTTCGCCCAGCTCTTCCTGTAAAGACTCCAGAACATTTGGCATACCTACATCTTTAAATACATGGTTATTATACCCCCATGGACGCGCCTTATCAGGGTAAAAACCTAGCAAATAAGTGTAGAGCCAATCATCCCCACGTAATTTCGCCTCTAAAGTTAAATCAGGAGGCAGTGTACCTAACCACTTTTTCGCCTGAGCCGGGGACATTGCCGTTTGAACTGTTTCGCCCATTTTGTCCGTATTGAACATGTAATTTTCTTTCACATAGGCTTCCGACAGCTTCAAGTCTGCTGATATCCGCTCATAACGCATGTATTTTGTTGAGTGACAGCCAACACAATTACTATAAAAAATGTCAGCTCCACGCTTTAATGACCCCAGATCTTTTATGTTTAATTGAACATGCTCAAGCTTGATATCTTCACCAGAGGCTAAGAGTAATCCAGACGCCAAGAACATACATAGAAAAATAAAATGCTTTTTCATTAGCCTGTCACCCTCTCTGGCACTGGTTTAGTCTTTTCCATGGTTGTATAAATTGGCATAAAAATGAAATACAGGAAGTAGATAAGGGTAAACACCTGCGCAGCCAATGTTTTACCTGGTGTTGGCGGTTGTGTTCCCAAGTAACCCAGCACCAGAAAAGATACGACAAACATAGCCAGCGCAACCTTGCTCATCCAACCTTTGTAACGCATTGACTTAACTTTACTTCTGTCCAGCCACGGCAATACAAACAGAAACGCTATGGCCGCACCCATCGCAATAACACCACCGAGTTTGTCTGGAACGGCTCGCAACACAGAGTAATAAGGCGTGAAATACCAAACAGGCGCTATATGTACGGGTGTTTTTAGTGCATTGGATGGTTCAAAGTTAGGCGCTTCAAGAATCAAACCACCACCATCGGGAAAGAAAAATATCACCGAGCAAAATACCAATAAGAAAATCACAACGCCCACAATATCCTTGACCGTGTAGTAAGGATGGAAAGGGATTCCGTCCAGAGGTACGCCTTTAGAGTCCTTTTTTTCCTTAATTTCAACGCCATCAGGATTATTTGAACCAACTTCATGTAAAGCAAAAAGATGCATTACAACCAGCCCTAACAACACAATAGGCAATGCCACAACGTGCAAAGCAAAAAATCGGTTAAGTGTCACACCCGAAATAACATAATCGCCACGAACCCATAAAGTCAGATCGTCACCTACTATGGGCACCGCACCTACGAGAGACAGTATAACCTGCGCCCCCCAGTAGGACATTTGCCCCCATGGTAGCAAATAACCAAAAAACGCTTCGCCCATCAAAACACCATAAATACCCATACCAAACAACCACACAAGTTCCCTTGGTTTCTGATAAGAACCGTACATAAGCCCTCTAAACATATGCAAATAAACGACCACGAAAAATGCAGACGCACCCGTGGAGTGCATATATCGAAGCAACCAGCCATACTCCACATCTCTCATGATGTATTCAATGGAATTAAAAGCCTCGCTTCCCGATGGCGTGTAATACATTGTTAACCAAATTCCGGTCAGCAACTGATTGACCAATACGAATAGAGCTAAGGAACCAAAGTAGTACCAGAAATTAAAGTTTTTAGGGGCATAGTAATCAGCCATATGTTCTTTATAAAGCTGAGAAACTGGAATGCGTTCATTCACCCAATCCATTACCGAATCCACAAGCTGTTTCATTAGGCTTTCTCCTCCGCGCCAATAACAATGGTGTTATCGTCTTCATAATAATGTGGCGGCACTTCGAGATTATACGGCGCAGGAACACCTTGAAAAACCCGCCCAGCCAAATCGAATTTGGAGCCATGACAAGGACAAAAGAAACCACCTAACCACGCATCACCACCCAAGTCCTTGGCACCCAGTTCAGGCCTATAGGTGGGAGAGCACCCTAAATGCGTGCACAAACCAATCAATATCAGATATTCATCTTTAATAGAACGGTTAGGGTTACGCGCATACGCTGGCTGCTGATCCATGTCTGATCTGGGGTCGCGCAACGAATCATCCAATTTCGGCAAATTATCCAAAGCCTCTTTGGTGCGACGCACCACCCAGATAGGTTTGCTGCGCCACTCTGCAATCACGCGCTCGCCTGGAGAAATTTTGGATATGTCAATTTTTATGGGTGCGCCCGCTGCTTTTGCTCTTGCGCTTGGATTCCATGATTTGACAAACGGGACTGCTACACCGGCAGCACCAACCGCACCAACCGCAGCGGTTGATCCGATGAGAAACCATCGCCGCCCTTGATTCACGTCCTCATTACTCATCCAATGCCCCCAAACAAAACAGGAAATTTATATTGTAAAATCGCCTTACACTCGTTCAGCAACTAGGCCTCAACCGCTAAACACCCCTAAAAGCAGGCCGTTAAGAAGAATGTGAACAGACCTAGAGAACCAATTTTTATCGATTTGCGTACTGAGCAGCTATCCCAGATTCAAAAAAAGCGCCCAGATCTTTCATCTGGGCGCTTTCGAGACTTTTTATTGGCGCATGCAGACCATACACGCAACGAAATAATATTAACGCTTGGAGAACTGAGGACGTTTGCGCGCTTTTCTCAAGCCTACTTTTTTACGCTCCACTTCTCTTGCATCGCGAGTCACCCATCCAGCTTGTCTCAAGGCAGGGCGCAAAGTCTCGTCATACTCAATCAATGCACGCGTAACACCATGGCGAATTGCACCAGCCTGGCCACCTGGGCCACCGCCTTTAACAGTGACCATGATATCCACTTTCTTGCTCAGCTCAACCAGTTCAAGCGGCTGACGAACCACCATACGCGATGTTTGCCGGCCAAAATACTCTTCCAGCGTACGATTATTAATGACGATATTTCCATTTCCAGGCTTTAGAAATACCCTGGCTGTAGATGTTTTTCGACGCCCTGTGCCGTAACTTGAACTTGTTGCCACCATAAATTCCTCTTATATCGCCAGCTCTTTTGGTTGCTGAGCCGCATGAGGGTGCTCAGCGCCAGCATACACTTTTAACTTTTTATACATCGCACGGCCCAATGGGTTCTTGGGGAGCATACCTTTAACTGCTATTTCTATGACGCGCTCCGGGTGCTTCGCAATCAACTTTTCAAAACTTACCGACTTGATTCCGCCGATATAGCCCGTATGATTGTGGTAAATTTTGTCAGTGCGCTTTTTACCTGTGACACCAATTTTACCTGCATTAACAACCACAATATAATCACCGGTATCAACGTGCGGTGTATACTCTGGCTTATGCTTTCCTCGAAGACGACTCGCAATTTCTGTAGCTAAACGACCCAATGTCTTGTCATTTGCATCGACTACAAACCAGTCTCTCTTCACCGTTTCCGGCTTTGCACTATACGTTTTCATTTATCCTGCCTCTAACACGTTCCCGAGGAGACACCCGGGAAATTAAGAGCGCGAATCTTACAAGACGGCGCCCAATATTACAAGATTGGCAAGTGCTTTTTCTTGACAAACTTGATCCTTTACCAATAGGACACATTCCAGACGTCGTTTTTATTCAGCACACAGCCTTCTTTTTCTTGTTTTAGAACCCTGTTGTTCGGCTGCTCTCAGGGCAAATGCGGTCTTTCAAGATATTCGTGAGACTGCATTTCCAGCAGTCGACTTTGTGTGCGCTTGAATTCAAACCCCAAACGTCCATTTGCATAGAGTTCTTCTACAGCAACCGCAGCTGAAATAATCAGCTTCACGCTTCTATCATAAAACTCATCGACCATATTTATAAATCGACGCGCCTGATCATCCTGGCGACCGTCAAATTGTGGCACATTACTCACTAGAACCGTAGAAAAAATACGCGCCAGCTCGATATAGTCATTTTGACTTCGGGGCCCATCACACAACGCAGCAAAATCACACCACAATACGCCTTCAGCATAGCGCAGTGTTGCAATTTCACGAGATTCTATTTCTAGAGTCTCACCGATCACACCAACACCCCCAGCTATTTTCTGAAAGCTTTCCTGCAAACTCAGAGTTGCTTCGTCGTCCAGAGGAAAGTGATAGATTTCCGCGCGCTCAAGCGTGCGCAAACGGTAATCTATGCCACCATCAAGATTGTAGACCGCCTGGTGTTTCAGCAATAAGGCTATAGCGGGAAGAAATCTATCGCGCTGCAAACCATCCTTGTATAAATCCTGCGGCGGGATATTTGACGTGGCAACCAGCACCACGCCTTCGGCAAACAGGGCTTCGAGCACGCCACCCAAAAGCATGGCATCGGTTATGTCAGTTACAAAGAATTCATCAAAACAGATAATATCAACGTCGTTCGCAAATTGGCGGCCAATGATTTTGAGAGGATCTGCTCTGCCCTGCAAAGACGTTAAATCTTTATGAACACGGCGCATAAAACGATGAAAGTGGATACGCAGTTTACGCTTACCCGGCAGGCAGTTGTAGAAAGTGTCCATCAGATAGGTTTTGCCACGACCCACGCCTCCCCATAGGTATAAGCCTTTCACCATAGAGGGTGTCGATTGCGCAACAGGCTCAGGCCCCTTCCATTTTATTTTGGCCAACAAGCCTTTAGTTTTAAGCGCAGGCAAAACAGGTTCACGCCTTTTTTTAGGCTCGGCATTCTGCAATTCGTCAAGCAAACCTTGCAGCAACTTTACGGCATGCTCCTGGCCAGGGTCATACTGAAAATCAGCGCGCTGCAAGTCCCGCCGATAACATGCCTCAGGTGTCTGCGCATCACTGCGTGTTTGACCGGACATATCAGGATGTTGTTTTGTCATGAGTATAAGCGCCCGTACATCAATATTGCTCAGCGAGCTGCGTACTTTATAGAGCCGCTATTAACTTGGCAACGCGACTTGCTCAAAATCACCCGGCCAGATCCTGAAGCATCTTTTCTTTTAAGGCGAGCAGCTGGCCATGAAAAAAATGTGTCGCATCAGGGAGCATATGCACCTGCACCACCGAGCGTTCAGCTAATTTATCTGCCCAACGCATCACCTGTTCTACCGGAACCAGCTCATCGCGCTCGCCCATAACAATGGACACGGGCACATTCAGATGCTCAATGTGCTCCATGGCAAAATGGTGCACGGGGGGCGCAATCAGAAACACACGTTTCAGTGGCACGTGACGGTCTCTCGTCACATAGGCCGCCGCCACATAAGCACCAAAAGAAAACCCGGCAAGATAGATCGGCTGACGGGGAAATTTTACGGCGATCCAATCCATAATTTCGGCCAGATCATCCGTCTCCCCCTGTCCATGATCATACTGTCCCTCGCTGGCACCTACACCGCGAAAATTAAAACGCAAAACATTAATACCAATTGATTTAAAGGTTCGCCATAAGGTATGCACGACTTTGTTGTCCATTGTGCCCCCAAGCAATGAATGAGGATGGCACATCACCGCCACCCCCTTCGCCTGATTAAGAGGGGCGCCGTAGAGTTTGCATTCAATTTTTCGTCCGTCACCCAAAGACAATAAAACAGAGGATTCTCCCAAGGGGTATTCAGCAACAATCACTTTAGCTCCTGTAATCAAGGTGACATGAAGGCAGCGAACAAATCCAACATAGCAACACTGGCGCAAGAGTCTATCGGTAAAAGCAGAAGCACGTCCAACACCATTTAATACACGTCCATGAACCGCTTCTATCGAGCTGCAACGAACACAATATGATTTCCGGAAAAAGTGCCGCACGGTGAATTCTTAAAATTCTGGCAAAAAAAAGCCCGCACGCGCGGGCTTTTGAAAGGGCATGGCTAATTGCCCATTCCTGGTCGAGGCCCTGTAGGTGCATTTGAAATCACCACCTCAACCCGCCGATTCAATTGCCGGCCAGACGCCGAACTATTACTGGCGACCGGAGAGGCCTCACCCCTGCCCGATGAAGAAAGGCGACCAACATAGATGCCCTGATTCATGAAATAGGACTTCACGGCATCCGCTCGACGTTGCGACAAAGCGAGGTTGTAATCATCGCCGCCCACATTGTCTGTGTAGCCTTCTATCGACACCGAACGATTTTGATATTTATTCAGGAAAGCGGCGAGTTTACTCAGGTTGCTGGTCGCCCCGCTTTTTAATTCCGACTTGCCTGTATCAAACAGTACGTCGCCCAAGGTTACTACCAAGCCCCTATCCGTTTCCTTTGCATTAAGCTCGGAAAGTTGCCGCTTTAAGTCATCGACTTCTTGAGTACGGGCATCCAGTCGCGCGCCTTCACGTTGCGCACTGAGCCCTTTGCGCTGATCTTCGAGCAGACGGCTTTGGGCGCGAGCCAAAGCGATATCCACTTTGCGATCGGCCATAAATACCAAATGTTGCGCCAGTGCTTTCTCCTCTTTTTTACGTGGCTCTTCAGCTGCACGCACGGCGTCTTCTGCATCCTTGATGGCAACTGGATCGAGACTGGCCAGTTGCGAGTCAGACTGCAAACGTGTCAGCTTACTGCGTATCTCAGCGGCACCATCGGGTTGGGTGGGTTTGGACATACAACCTGCAAGCAGTAAAAACACCGCCGCAAGTGCTGTCAGTTTGTTATAGCGTTGGATTGACGTATTCATTTTGGCGCTCCTGTTTTGCGCTGCATTTCCAGCTCCATCGTGTCAGTGCTTTTTTGCATTTCATCGTTCACAGCACCGGCTTTGGCAACGCTGGCCTTTGCTAATGCAAGCTCTGCATCCACTTTGGATTGCTCCGCAAGACGCTGTGCCACGTCCATTTTTTTCTCACTTATCGCAGCACGGGCAGCAGTTAATTTCTCGCGCGCCTCACCCAGCTCTGGTGAAGCGTAATCGGCCACACGCGCTTGCTCGGCAGTCGCAATGGCTGCTTCAGCCGCTTGCATTGCCTGAGTAGGTGGCTGCGGCTCTGATGCACACGCAGCAACGATTAACAGCCCTGCAATTGCAGACCCCCTGAGTAGATGCAGCCTTGCGTTTTCATAGGGCAAATACGAAGCGAACTTCGTTTTTACCTTCACTTTCCATGCAGTCTGAGTCATGTTATTTTCCTCGTTAGAATTAACTCGGCCGACAATCCGGCCTTGTGTTCTTTATACCCATCGCCATACAGCAGTTCAGTGCGTTGACGTACATTGCTCACGTTATCGCTCAGTTGTAACAAAACCTAAAGCCTCTTTCCTTGAATAAACCGAACCAAAATCATCACCACGGCGACAACCAGCAAAATATGAATGAATCCACCGAGGGTATAGGACGAAACCAATCCCAGCGCCCAAAGAATTAACAAAGTAATTGCAACAGTTTCTAACATGGTGGTTCTCCCAATGTCGTAATAAGCACGCAGCATGAACGAAGTTTCCAAGTGCATACGGTGCGTTAGCGAACATTTCATTATTAATTTGTGTGAATACAAGGAAAAAAATCGTGCAGTAATACTTTATGTACGGCACCGTACATAACAGACAAGCGCTTTAATATACCCTCCCCCAAACAGGATGCTCGCATCCTAAAATACTTACGTGCAAGGAGGCGTTATGCCTGAGAAAACAAACCCTCTGCAGAATCATCTGCTCGCTGCACTACCAAATGAGGTCAAGCAACGTCTGTTTCCACAGCTCGAATATGTTTCACTGCCACTTGGCGCATCGCTTTATGAATCTGGCGATTCGATGCGTCATGTGTACTTTCCAACGGACTCCATTGTTTCACTCCTGTATGTGATGGAAGACGGTGCTTCGGCCGAAATTTCAGTGGTCGGCAACGAAGGTCTAATTGGCATTGCGCTCTTTATGGGTGGCGAAAGTACACCCAGCCGTGCCATCGTACAGAGCGCCGGTTCGGCCTACCGTTTGGCCGGGCAAAAACTGAAAGACGAATTCAGCCGTCACGGTGAAATGTTGTTATTGTTGCTGCGCTACACCCAATCATTAATCACCCAGATGGCGCAGACGGCGGTGTGCAACCGTCACCATTCAATTGACCAGCAGTTATGTCGATGGCTCTTGCTTTCGCTGGATCGCCTTCCGGACAACAAACTGAACATGACCCAAGAACTAATCGCCAACATGCTTGGCGTACGTCGCGAGGGCGTTACTGACGCCGCAGGTAAGCTGCAGCGCCTGGGCGTCATTAACTACAGCCGGGGCCATATCACCGTACTGGATCGTCCCGAGCTCGAAGCACTGTGTTGCGAATGTTATGCCGTTGTGAAAAAAGAAACCGATCGGCTACTTCACTACGTTCCTGCCCGCCCCGTACGTAAAGTTAGTGAGCTTGAACTATCGACCCAAGATTAAATACAAAAAATTTTTACCCGCCGTATTCACATACGGCGTATCTTTTAATAATCAAACAGGCTCAGCCAATCCAGAATTCACTGATACAATTAATGCTTAATAACCAAAGGCAATACCAAGACTGGCGACATCAACATCCGTTGAGTTATCGATATTCACACCAATTTCTTCAGCGTTTAATTCTACTTTATAGCGCTCAATTTCGGCTCGCATGGAAATCATCTTATTAAAATGAAAGTTCGCACCTAAACCGTAGAAAAGTTCATTCCCCTTTATGGTGTCTTCGTAAGTATTTAACACAGTAACTTTGTCGCTCCACCAAAGCTGACCGCCTTTAATATACAAATCAAAACTTTCTGTTAAAGGCAAATAGCCAAGTAAGGCGGCGGAGTTACCTTTTAATGAAGACGAATACACCGCATTTTCGACTTCACCGAAATCGTTTATAGCGCCTTCAATACCGATATAATCATTAAATTTTCCACCGACAAATGCCTTCATAACTGCCTTGTTATCGCTAAAATCCGCATTATCTACGCGGCTAATACCATAGCCTGCGCCTATATAGACACCAGGATCTGCGCAGACCGGATTAACTGCCAAAAAAACGCCCGTACCTAGCGTGAGAGCTAGTGCAAGATGCCCAGTTTTTTTTCTAACGTTTAAAATTGTCATAAATAATCCTTGATAGTGTTTAATTAAAAAAATAATACCGTTTTTGTTTTCTTCACATTGGCTCAAATTCACATAGGCTCAAACAACGTGACTTGTGCCCACCCTATGCGTAAAAAATAGGGGCATCCGTGCGCTGCCGAACGCATGGATCAATTTCCAGCTTCGATCAATAAAATCCCGCCCCTATGTGTGATGGCGCACTGTTTTTATGGCGTAATGCACCTATTGTAAACGTTCACGTCGGTGCGTCTTGTGGCCACCGTGTTATTAATTTAAATCGGTATCGGGAATTAATTATGCATATAGAATCCAGTTTCGCTAAAAAATGTAATGGCAGCGCGCCGGTAAACAGTGACTGTGCTGATTCGGCTCAATCAGAAATTTCACGCGAGTTTCACAATTTTCTCGCTGACATCGAAGACCTTGTTAAAAAGACCACCTTACTGACCGGCGCCGAGCTGGATGAGGTGAAAAATAAACTGAATGAACGCATCGCCACCGCCAAAACATCTGTCGAAGAGATAAGCGGCGAGA
>DAIRVL010000082.1:0-11003 GCA_036802845.1 Pseudomonadales bacterium
ATTAATTCTCGGTTGTTTCCTTGAACTGTGTGAGGAGGGTGTTAGAATCCACACTCTTGTAAGCCATGTGAGTTCCTTTCGTTAATCTAGCGGTTTTTATCCAGTCTGATGATAAAGCTTTTTAATCAATATTTCAGGGTGCCTTTTCTTATCTTGGCGGGTGTCGAGTTTAGCCTTGCGACGCTGGCTGTGTATTTGGGATATGTATTACGCACAAGCATGAATGACTGGGATGGAGGTGTTTTGTCCCCCATGGCTGTCGTTGTGGTGAGTAGCTCTTTAATTTTTAGCATGTTGGCTATGGGTTTGTATCAAAGCCGCTCACGTGAAGGCTACGAAGGCGTTATAGTGCGATTGGGCGCGAGTTATGCGGCGGCACTTATTTTGATCTCGTTATTTTTTTATATATTCCCTTTCGTGCATTTGGGCCGAGGGGTGCTGGGGCTGGCGTTAATAACAAGCTTTTTTTCTATGTTGATTGTTCGTTTTATCTTTATGAAAACGGTTGACGAGCAAGCATTAAAACGTCGTGTTCTGGTTTTGGGTGCGGGTGAAAGAGCGGCATTTATTTTTCAGCGAATCAGGCGAAAATCCGATCAGCGTGGTTTTTTTATTGTGGGTTATGTGCCTGTGTCAGAACAGGTGCAAAGAATTCCTGGCGAGTATACGTTACTTGTTGAAGGCGGTTTGCGAGATTTTGTAATTAATAATCAAATAGACGAAGTCGTCGTTGCTATTGACGACATGCGGCAAAACTTTCCTGCGGATGCTCTTCTGGATCTCAAACTCACGGGCACCGTCGATGTGGTCGATGTTGTGACGTTCTTTGAGCGGGAAATGGGTAAAATTGAAACACGCATGCTGTACCCTGGCTGGTTAATTTTTTCAGAAGGTTTTGCGCGAGGCGCTATCAGAAGTTTGATTGAGCGTATGTTTGATCTTGCCAGCAGCTTTCTGATACTGATGCTGACCTGGCCTGTCATGTTGTTAACCATGTTGGCGATTAAGCTGGAAGAGGGCAAGGATGCGCCGCTTTTTTATAAACAAACCCGTGTGGGTTTTAATGGCCGTTTGTTTGACGTGTTGAAATTTCGCAGCATGCGTCAGGATGCTGAAAAACATGGTGCCGTGTGGGCGCAACAGAATGATCCCAGAGTAACTAAAGTAGGTGCATTCATTCGAAAGTATCGTATCGACGAATTACCTCAAGTGGTAAACGTTTTTGTAGGAGAGATGGCTTTTGTGGGGCCGCGCCCGGAACGCCCCGAGTTTGTAAAAGATTTAAGTGAAAAAATCCCGTATTTCTCTGAGCGCCATCGGGTTAAGCCCGGCATTACCGGGTGGGCGCAGCTTTGTTATCCTTATGGTGCATCCGATGAAGATGCCGAACAAAAACTGCAATATGATTTGTATTATGTAAAAAACCATAATTTATTGCTGGATTTGATTATTCTGATTCAAACGGTTGAAGTGGTCTTGTTTGGTAGAGGACGCTAGCGAAGCGGCACGTATTGCAGTTTGCTGTGCAAAGCAGGTGTTGATAACTTTTTTATACTTTTGGCTGAAGGGTGTTTTAAGTAATGAAACAATTAAACGTATATGTACTAATCCTATGGACGCTAGCACTTGTGACTGGATGTGCCGGGCAATCAGATAATGTGTCGCACCCGGTAATATCATCAAGTGCCGCTCAAACAAACAGTGTCGTGCAAGCGCCTCGTTCCGCGCCAAGCGAAAAAGAACTTCATTACAAGATCGGTGTGGGTGATAACGTTAATATTCATGTATGGCGCAATGCTGATCTTTCTACCACCGTGCCGGTGAGGCCCGATGGTTATATTTCCATGCCGCTGCTGGGTGATATTAAGGCGAGCGGTCTGGGGCCAGAAGAATTAAGCGACGTTATAGAGAAAAAACTAGCGGGTTTTCTCAAAGATCCCAGAGTCAGTGTCATCATGCAAGGTTTGAGCAGTAATGAATACATTAATCGTGTCAGGGTCACCGGTGCGGTGAATCATCCGACCTCGATACCCTATCGTGAGGGAATGACGGTGCTGGATCTTGTTCTGGATACGGGTGGGGTGAATCAGTTTGCAGCAGGCAATAAAACCAAAATCTACCGCAAGGTTGGAACGAAAACAGAAGTATTGGAAGTCAAGCTGAAAGATATTCTGGAAAAAGCCGATTTAAGCACCAACTTTGCCATTCTGCCGGGTGATGTTATTACGGTGCCGGAGCGCTTGTTTTAAGCCTTTTTAGTGGATGCTGCTTAACAGGCTCTTCACATACTGTCTGGACTTTTTTAAAGTGCAGCAGGTCGAGCGTCTATCTATTTCAGCCGCCGCACTTGATTCGCTGGTCAGGCGTCCCCATATCCCCGTCAGCCTGCTTATGCTTTTCAACTGACGGGTTTGCTCTTCTCGTCAAACACATTCACTGCTTATCTGGAATATATTATGCGATTTGATGGCACTCAAACTTATGTGGCAACCGATGACCTGAAAACGGCGGTCAATGCGTCAATTACCTTGCGTCGCCCCCTGTTAATCAAAGGGGAGCCTGGAACCGGCAAAACCATGTTGGCCGAAGAAGTGGCTGATGCGCTTGGGCTTAAACTTTTACGTTGGCATATTAAATCGACCACCAAGGCGCAGCAGGGTTTATATGAGTACGATGCCGTGTCACGTTTGCGTGATTCCCAGCTGGGCGATGAGCGTGTGCATAATATTTCCAACTACATTGTCAAAGGCAAACTCTGGGAGGCTTTTGAAGCTGATGAGCCGGTGGTTCTGCTCATCGACGAGATTGATAAAGCCGATATCGAATTTCCCAACGATTTGCTCAATGAACTCGATAAAATGGAATTTTTTGTCTACGAAACGCAGCAACTGGTTAAAGCCAAGATACGGCCCTATATTTTTATAACCAGTAATAATGAAAAAGAATTACCGGACGCCTTTCTGCGTCGCTGCTTTTTTCATTATATTAATTTCCCCGATCGGCAAACGATGAATGAAATCGTTGCAGTGCACCATCCTGATATCAAACAGACCTTGCTCAAAGATGCGCTGGACGCCTTTTTTGAGTTAAGAGACATTCCGGGCATCAAAAAGAAACCATCTACATCAGAACTGATTGATTGGCTGAAATTGCTTGTCGCCGATGATATCCCAAATGATGTGCTACAAAATCGGGACATGAGAAGTGCCATTCCCCCCTTGCATGGCGCCTTGTTGAAAAATGAACAAGACGTGCAATTGCTTGAGCGCTTGGCTTTTATGCGTCGCCGCGAATTCTAAGAAGAACCCTGTATGCTGATTAATTTTTTCTTTAGTCTGCGCGAGGCAAAAGTTCCTGTCACCATTCGGGAACTTCTGGACTTGCTTGAGGCGATGAAGCAGCACCTCGTTGATTATGACATGGATGCTTTTTACCAGCTTTCGCGCACCTGTTTAGTCAAAGATGAGCGTTATTACGATAAATTTGATCGCGCTTTCTCGCAGTATTTCAAGGGAGTTAAAGATACTGCAAACCCAGACTTTCTAAATGCCAATATTCCTGATGAATGGCTGCGAAAGGCCATGGAACGTCATTTTACCCAGGAAGAGCTTGATGCTTTGCAGGCTATGGGCGGGCTCGACAAGTTGATGGAACAATTCCGCAAACTTTTAGAAGAACAAAAAGAGCGGCATCAAGGGGGAAATAAGTGGATTGGCACGGCGGGTACCTCGCCCTATGGTGCTTATGGCGCCAATCCCGAAGGCATGCGTCTCACCGGTGAAAGTCGCAACAAATCGGCGGTAAAAGTCTGGGAAAAACGCCAGTTTCGCAATCTTGACGAAAACCGTGAACTAGGCGTGCGTAATATAAAAATGGCGCTCAGACGTTTACGTCGATTGGCACGCAGTGGTGGGGCGGAAGAATTGGATATCCATGACACCATTCAGGCCACAGCCGATAAGGGTGGTTTGCTGGATATCAGAATGATGCCAGAGCGACGAAATCGCGTTAAAGTGCTGCTGTTTTTTGATATAGGCGGTTCGATGGATCCGCATGTCCGTATTTGTGAGGAGTTGTTTTCCGCTGCCCGCACAGAATTCAAAAATATGGAATTTTATTATTTCCATAATTTTATTTACGAAGGAATCTGGAGCGATAACCAGCGGCGTTGGGAAGAACGTACGTCTACCTGGGATGTTATTCATACCTTTCCCTCAGACTACCGTGTGATTTTTGTCGGTGATGCCAGTATGTCGCCCATGGAAATCAGTTCACCCGGTGGTAGTGTTGAGCATTACAACGAAGAAGCTGGTGCCGTGTGGATGCAACGTTTACTTAATCATTTCTCAAAAGTGATTTGGCTCAACCCTGAGCAGGAAGAGCAGTGGCGCAATGTGGCTTCTATTCGCCATGTCAACGCGTTGATGAATAATCACATGTATCCCCTAACGCTCAAGGGTATCGAAATGGGTATGAAATACCTGAGTCGATAAAAACTGAATCATAAATCACGTCGATCATCATCAGACTTGTCTTGTCTTTCTTGAAAAAATAAAGGCGAATCCCCATCTGTTGGTTTCAAATTAATTTCGTCCAATCCATTGAACAAAGAGATCAATTCCTATGACAGTGACTGCCGAAAAAGAAACCCTTGGGTTTCAGACTGAAGTGAAACAACTGCTTCATCTTGTTATTCACTCCCTGTACAGCAACAAGGAAATTTTCCTGCGGGAGTTGATTTCAAATGCCTCCGATGCTATCGACAAGTTGCGTTTTGAAGGGCTGCATAACGAAGCCTTAATGGAAAATGATTCAGAACTGCAGATTCGTATCGCCTTTGATAAAGACGCCCGAACACTGACCATCAGTGATAACGGTATTGGCATGTCGCGCGAAGAAGCGATCAAAAACTTGGGCACCATTGCCAAATCCGGCACTGCCGAATTTCTTAAGAACATGACCGGTGATCAGCGCAAAGACAGCGCGCTTATCGGCCAGTTTGGTATGGGATTTTATTCAGCCTTTACTGTGGCCGATCGGGTGGAAGTATTTAGCCGTCGAGCGGGACTGGCTGCTGATTTAGGTGTTCGCTGGGAATCGGATTCTTCCGGTGAGTTCAGTGTCGAAAATATTACTAAAGCTACGTGCGGCACGACTATTGTGTTGCATATTAAAGAAGGTGAAGAAGAATACACCGACGGCTGGCGTTTGCGCTCAATTATTCACAAGTATTCGGACCACATCAGTGTGCCGATTGTGATGAGCAAGGACGTCTATGGTGAAGACGACGAAGCAGAATCAGCCCCCGCACCTGAAGACGAAGTGGTTAATAAGGCAACGGCGCTGTGGACTCGCCCCCGTACTGACATCAGCGACGAAGAGTACAAGGAATTTTACAAACATATTGCGCACGACTACGAAGAACCCCTCAGCTGGAGCCATAACAAAGTCGAGGGTAGTTTGGAATACACCAGCTTGTTGTATATTCCAAAACGTGCGCCCTTTGATTTGTATCACCGCGAAGGCGCTCGTGGTCTCAAGCTCTATGTTCAGCGCGTGTTTATTATGGACGAGGCGCAAAGCTTTTTGCCTTTGTATCTGCGTTTTGTCAAAGGTATTGTTGATTCAAAAGATTTGTCGCTTAACGTATCGCGTGAGATTTTACAGAATGATAAATCCATTGAAACGATGCGTGGCGCCTTAACCAAACGTGTTTTAGACATGTTAAGTAAAATGGCTCAAAACGAGGCTGAAAAATACCAGGAATTCTGGAAACAATTTGGCCAGGTGCTCAAAGAAGGTGTCGGCGAAGATTTAACGAATCGCGATAAAATTGCCAAACTGCTCCGTTATGCCTCCACCGAGTCCTCTGGCCCGGAACAAACCGTGAGTCTGGATGACTATCTAGGCCGGATGAAAGCCGAGCAGAAGAAAATTTATTATTTAACAGCAGAATCCCATGCGGCTGCAAAACACAGCCCGCATCTGGAAATTTTCCGCAAAAAAGGCATCGAAGTTTTATTGCTGACCGATCGCGTTGATGAGTGGTCCATGAGTTATTTGCGTGAGTTTGACGCCAAACAATTCCAGGACATTACCAAGGGTGAGCTGGATCTGGGTGAACTGGACAGTGAAGAGGATAAAAAAGCCCATGAGGTACTTGAGAAAGAAGCCGAAGGTTTGCTCAGTCGCTTAAAAGCGGCGCTCAGTGATAAGGTGGAAACTATTCGTATTACGCACCGACTCACCGATTCGCCGGCCTGTTTGGTACTCTCTGAGCATGACATGGGTGCGCAAATGCGGCAGATCATGGAGGCGGCAGGTCAGGCGCTTCCGCAATCAAAGCCCACGATGGAAATCAATCCTGAACATTCCTTGATTATGCGCTTGGATAAAGAGCCGGATGAAGATCGGTTTAAACTGCTAGGCAGTATTTTATTTGATCAGGCTGCATTGGCGCAGGGGCAGGCCCTTGACGATCCAAGCGCCTATGTTAGTCGGGTTAATCGTTTGTTGCAGGAACTCATGGCATAGCAATGCCGTTCTGACTCTGAGTCATGCCGTTAAGGGTGTGGCTCAGGGTGTAAAGTCCTGCACAGGTTTTCTGAGTTTCCTTTTCTTGAACCTGAGCTTGAAATATTTTTGTTGTTTATTGGTAACACTCGCCACCAGGAATTAGACATCTATTAAATGCTAACTAAGCTGAAAATAGGCACATGATGAACTGTCATCGTATGCAAGCAAATACAGCATGGATTGGGCTGGCACAGCGTAATAAAAATAAAAACTAATGTGATGGCATTTTTTCTCTCTATGAGTGCCAGCTATAAAGCAAGCTCTTCTTGCGTATATTTGCAGAAATACAAGTTAATTAACCGATTTGCTACATTAGCTTGGTTCTGAAGTATTTATGATGAACTGAAGGTTGTCCCTTGAGTAAAATGACTTCCTTGGAGGTGATTATGCAGGCCTTGATATCCCATGAGCCGATCAATCGTCAACTGGCTGAAGAGTCGCAGCGTGATCTGTTGCCCCAGCTTTTAGATCATATGAAGCGTGTACAGGAGCTGGACGATGGCTACCAGCTTTTTTTTGCAGCAGATGATCATGTGTTAAAGCTCGTTTGTGATTGGCTCTTGGTCGAAAGGGTGTGTAATCCTTTCTTGCGCTACAAACTCACCATCGAATCAAACAATGGGCCCATTGGTGTAGAAATTTGCGGCCCTGCCGGTACCAAAGGTTTTCTGATTTCTGAGTTGGCCTTAAAACGGTGGTTGCAATAGGTTTTACGCCTATCTGAAGACGTTTCATTGATCGAGTTCAAACCGTAAATAAGTGAGTTTGTCGTTAGTTCATTTTTTATTGGTATAGACAAACGCCCCTTTCTTTATTCAGAGCAAATTAATTTCAATTTTCGGGCAAATAATTTTGGCCGAGATAATGCTTTGTGGTCTAATTCGGCGAATTCACAAGAACATGCCGCAACTCATGCAAAAAAAATTAGTTTTTTATTTTTTGATTATTTTGGCCCATTGGGCGCACGCTGGCACCTTGGCCGAAGGGAAGCAAGGTGCTGTTGCCTCGCGTTCTGCGCTGGCTTCCCAAGTGGGTGTGGCTATCATGCAGCAAGGTGGTAATGCGATTGACGCCGCTGTTGCCGTGGGTTTTGCCTTGGCGGTGACTTACCCCTCTGCAGGCAATTTGGGCGGTGGGGGATTTATGCTCATTCACACCCCCGAAGGTGTTCAGGCGCTGGATTTTCGTGAAACAGCGCCTGCCTCGGCTACGCCTGACATGTTTCTCGATGCTCAGGGCCAGGTCATTGCCAATTCATCGGTGACCACGCCGCTTTCATCTGGCGTGCCTGGCAGTGTGGCGGGTTTGTTGGCGGCATGGGAAAAATATGGCACTTTGCCGCGTGCGCAGATTATGGCGCCGGCGATAAAACTCGCGGAACAGGGTTTTAATTTGCCAGCGGATATCGCCGAACAAATTGCGGGTCATTATGATGAATTCAGACGCTATCCCGGATCGTTTAAAAGCTTTAGTCATGATGGCAAACCCTATAAAGCCGGTGAACTGTGGCAACAACCCGAGTTAGCTGGGACGTTAAAGCTGATCGCGGCGAAAGGTCGTGACGGTTTTTACAAGGGAATTACCGCCGATAGATTGGTCGCTGAAGTAAAACGCGGTCATGGTAAAATTTCGCATGCGGACCTGGAAAGTTATCAGGTTATCTGGAGAAGCCCTATTCGAGGGCATTATCGAGGTTTTGATATATGGGGCATGCCGCCGCCTTCGTCAGGCGGTGTGTTGATTGTTCAAATGCTCAATATGCTTGAGCCTTTGAATCTGGCAAATCCTCAAGCGTCTCGCAGTGAAAATATTCACGCCATGATTGAAGCCGAGCGTAGAGCCTATGCCGATCGATCTGAGCACTTGGGTGATGCGGATTTTTATCCTGTACCGATCAATCAGTTGATATCGAAAACTTATGCGAAAAAGCGTTTTGCCGATTTTAATCCTGCGAAGGCAAGTGACAGTGAAAAAATAGCGGCAGGTATTTTGTGGTCGCAAGAAAGTCATGAAACGACGCATTACAGTGTGATGGATAAATACGGTAATGCAGTGGCGGTGACCACAACACTTAATCTGGATTACGGCAATAAAATCATGGTAGAAGGCGCGGGCTTTTTACTCAATAACGAAATGGATGACTTTGCCATTAAGCCGGGTTATGCCAATAGTTTTGGTTTGATTGGCAGCAAGGCCAATGCGATAGCCCCGCGCAAACGTATGTTAAGTTCGATGTCGCCCACCATCGTGACCTTTAACGGCTCACCTATGCTTGTGACAGGTTCGCCGGGTGGCTCAACCATTATCACAACAACCTTACAAGTATTGCTGAATGTGCTTGATTATCACCAGAGTTTGGACAAGGCTGTAGCTGCGCCCAGGGTTCATCATCAGTGGCAGCCCAATAAAATATTTTATGAAGCAGGCGCGCTTAATGAACAAGAACTGTTGGATTTGAAAAATAAACACCATACAGGACTAACGTTAAATCCCGTTCCTATCGGTGATGCCAATTCTGTTATTAAAGCCACAAGTGGTTTTACGGCGGCCAGTGATCCACGTAATTTGGGCGGTGCGGCAGCATTTTGATGTTGATGCTGTCTGGCGCAAATCTTTTAAGCGATGGAATTTTTACCTATACATAAAAAATATGCAAAAAACTTATCAAACCAGTATCGAACTTAAAGTCAGGGATTACGAATGCGATATGCAAGGTATCGTTAATAACGCGGTGTATCAAAATTACCTGGAACATGCGCGTCACGAATACTTGATTGAACGGGGTTTTAATTTTGCCGACATCATTCGTGACGGGATTCATCTGGTGGTGATACGCGCGGAAATTGATTATAAAAAATCACTCAAGGCGGGGCAGCGTTTTAAAATTGTTTCAGCGCTGGAGCGAATTTCAAAACTGAAATTCTGTTTTCATCAAACCATTTCAACTCAGGAATTGTCTGCTGACATACACTGTGTGCAGGCAAAAATTCTTTGTGCTTCGCTCACAGATCAAGGTAAACCACGGTATTATCCTGCGCTGGAAACACTGTTCTGAGTGTTTCGTTCTTTTAAGATCAAACAAAAATAAATTGGATAAATCAACAATGACACTCAGGAGCTGTACATGGAAAAAATAAAGGACATGTTAAAAAAATGGTGGTCGGTCATAACAAAATATTTACCTACCTACACACTCAAGCTCAGTGCGGATGTGTTGCAAAAACGTATTGGCGATATTTTTCCAATCAAGGTAAAAAAACTTATCTTTGTATTTAAGGTGTCTGATCCGGTGGTGGTAATTCCACCGTCCACGGTTGATAGAATTGGCGTAGAGGTATCGCTTAAAGTATCCATACCCGGCTTATTAAAGGCCGAAGGACGAGGTTTAATTCACGGCGAAATCGATTATCTGGCCAGCACGGGGGAGTTTTTCTTTTTTGATCCCTCCTTGCAGAATTTTGATGTTCAAGGCCTGCCGCGACGTTATCAGGAAGAGGTCAGAAGCTTATTTGAAAGCATTATGAAAGCCGCATTGTCTGATATTTCAATTTTCAAGTTTGATGAGAGTGACACTAAACAAAGAATCGCCAAGAAAATGCTCAAATCGGTCAAGGTCGAAGATGAACGTTTGAAAATAAAAATCGGTTTATAGGAATCGTGCAGCAGGACAGGAGAATTCCCTGTCACCGCTTAAAACGTACTATAGTGGGGTAGAGCGCTTCAGCTGATTTTATTTAACACGAGCAAGGTTTAGGTGTGAAAGGTGGCATCATGAATTCCAATGAACGATTTAATGTGGTGTTTACTGGCCAGTTAGTGCAGGGCGTGAGCCTTGATGTGGCAAAACAAAATTTCAAACAAGCCTTTGCGCTGGATCAAACGCGTCTTGATGCATTTTTTACCGGAAAAACGGTTGTTTTTAAAAAGAATGTCGATACAACTGAAGCCATGAAAATTCGCGGGCAATTAAAACGCCTGGGTCTTGTTTCTTCGTTGGAACCTTTCTCGGAAACTGCTACTGGATCAGTGAATGCAACATCGCCCGGGGCAAACGCCCAAGGTCAACACGAGGCGGCTATTTCAGCCGCCTCTTCAGATTCACAGCAAAGTGCGCCAAATAGGGCCTCTGTGCCTGATTGGTCAATCGCGCCTGCCGGGTCTGATTTAGAACAATTAAAAGTGGAACGGCCCCCCGTGGTGGTCGATATCAGTGCGATGACACTGGCGCCGGTTGGTACGGATATTTTGACGCCAAACGTGTCTGCTACCAAGGTGCCAGCCATCGACATCAGCAAACTTTCACTGGTAAAAGAATAAGTTTTATTTCATGCGGGCACATCAAATGCGACTTTATCGGCTTTGAGTTCGTGCGGCGCTTTTTTTTATTCTGTCTCGGGGTTACCATGCGCCAGCTTGCTTGCTCTGGG
>DAIRVL010000083.1:0-4964 GCA_036802845.1 Pseudomonadales bacterium
TATTTGCGTATGGCCCTGATTGGCGAACAAATGGGGCTCAATGTGTATATCGTGATTGAAAAACTGGCTGAGCTGCATACGGTGTTGGCCCTGGCCAAAGAGATGGGCATTACGCCGCGTTTGGGTCTGCGTGTGCGTTTGTCGTCTATCGGCAAAGGTAAGTGGCAAAACAGCGGTGGCGAAAAATCAAAATTCGGCCTCACTGCGCCCAATTTATTAATGGCGCTGGAATTGCTGAAATCAAGTGGTTATGCCGATAGTTTACAACTACTGCATTTTCATATCGGCTCACAAATTGCCAACATTCATGATATGCAACAGGGTTTACGCGAAGCCGGGCATTATTACAGCGACATCATCAAACATGGTTTTAAGCTGGAATGGCTCGATGTCGGCGGTGGTCTGGGTGTTGATTACGAGGGCAGTTGTTCACGGCGTTTTTGTTCCATGAATTATGATATCAACGAATATGCGCACAACATTGTGCATACCATTAATACCATTTGTCAGCACGAAGGCGTTCCTTTTCCGAATCTTATTACCGAAGCGGGTCGAGCCATGAGTGCGCATCACGCGGTACTCATTTGTGAAACCTTTGGTGCCGAACGCTTACAAGCAGCAGCCATCGACGCGCCTGAAAACAACAGTCCTGAATTGGTGCTAAGTTTGTGGCGAAATCTGCAAAAGATTCATACCCAGCACGACACCTCATTACCCGAGCTTTATCACGATATTTGCAGTGAATTTAACGAGCTATGTAGCGCTTATGTGCATGGATTATTAAACCTTCAGCAACGTGCACAAGGAGAAAGTATCTACCATACCGCCTTGTTGGCTTTGCTCAAAAAACTCCAACCCAACAGTCGTGCACGACAAGAAATCATTGAGGAAATAAAAGAAAAAGCCGCCAGCAAACTCTTTGTAAATTTTTCAATTTTTCGTTCTTTGCCCGATATTTGGGGCATTGATCAGATCTTTCCTATAGCGCCCCTGAAGCATCTTGATCAGCCCTTGACTCAACAAGTGGTTATTCAGGATGTGACCTGCGATTCCGATGGCCGTATTGATCATTATGTCGATGGCGAAGATCTTGAAACTTCGTTACCGGTCGCTGAGCAAAATAGTGCTGATGGCGCCTTGTACGGTTTTTTTCTGGTGGGTGCCTATCAGGAAATTCTTGGTGATAATCATAATCTTTTTGGTGAGACCGACACCGTTGATGTGGAAGTCGCGCCAAGCGGAGACATCGAATTTTCTCATGCCGAGAAAGGTGACAATGTCGCGAGCGTATTAAAAGGTGTGCATTTCTCAGCAGAACAATTGTTAGCATCTTACGAGCAGCGCTTGAAACAACTTGCTCTGGGTGCAGAAACACAAGCGTCTTTGCTGAATACGCTCAAGTCAGGCATGAGCGCTAGCCCTTATTTGACGGCTTCCTGACGTGTGACTTTTTCGTCACATTGAATCGTTCGCAGAAAAAATAAAATTTTCTGCGCAAGGCCCAAGCCAGACCTACACTTTATTAGTAGCTACGGTGCTGCCTTACGGTTGCATGAAAAAGCAAAGCTGGTGTGTGCTTTTTCATGTAACCCGATTTTATGTCGATTGAACAGAGTCTTCCAATGCATTACGCACTCTCTTCCAATACAGATACTACTTTTGCCGACATCTTGAGTTTGTTAGACCATGGTTTTGAGCAAGCTCAGACCACGTTATCGACTCTGTTGCCATACCACTTTCAATGTCACGCTCAAAACCTGGAGTTGATGCCCCGGCATGAGGTCTATCAGCATTTGCTTGATCCGCAATGTGCTGCTGTGATCCAAACGTTTGAAGGCGATTATCAAGGCGCTTTATCGCTTGTTCTAGTCAAAACTTTTTGGTCGCAGATGCTCACGTATTACCGGTGTAATGAGGGGAGTGATGCCGATTTGATAAATGAAATGGGCAATATCCTGTTAAACAGTGTATTGCGCAGCTTCTTCGTATTGATGGATCTTGGTTTTCGTTCAAGTCTGCCACAGCAACCGTCCAAGAATGGCCTTGCGCATTATTTTGCAGAAGCAGGCTTGTACCCCGGCGAGGCGCTTGTCATACAGGTGGATTTTCGATGCCAACATAAAGAAACGTTAGAAACAATCACCAGCCAGTTGAGTGTGAATCTGCATATGAAAAATAATGCGCTCATTAATTCCTGGTTCGCACGTTTGACTGAGGCCTTAAATCACGGACAGAATCAAAAGGTGCTTCCATGAGCACTGTTCCTGTATTTAAAGGGGTTATTGATGAAATCGAACAAGGGGTTATTTTTCTTTGTCCAAAAACAAAAATTCTGTATATCAATGACTGGATTGCTCAAGTTGGCAATGTTGATCGAAACGCAGTAGAAGGACAGGATTTTCTTGCTGCTTTCCCTCTCGTTGTGAATACGCGTGTCTGGGAAGCGGTGACCGATGCCTTGATTTTTGGTTTATCGAGTTATATTTCTGCCAATTTGTACCAGTCGCCCTTTGAATTTTATAAACACGGCTTGTTTGGTATTGAGTTTTACCGCATCAAACAAGTGATTTGCATTAAGCCATTGGAGCTGACTAACGGTGAGCAGGGCTGCCAGATTCTTATTCAGGACGTCTCTGATGTCATCGAACGAGAAGCTTCTCTTCAAAAAGTATCAAAAGAGCTTAATTTCACGGCTACGGCCTTATCACGCGAACTTGAAAGGCTGTCCACGGTTCTGAACAGCACAGCCAGTGCCATTATTGGTTTTCACCACAACGGTAGAATTGAGCTGGCAAATCAATCGGTCAAAAATGTATTTGGTTACGACCCTGATGAAATCAAACGGATTCCTTTTCATCAATTGTTTCTCAATCCACAGCACCTTCAAGCGCCAGTAAACAATATTATTGATGAAATTGTTACGACCGCACAGCATCAGAGCCAGCATAAAACCCTTGAAACAAGGGCCTATAAAAAAGATGGCACACCTTTTTATGTTGAACTTCAGACCGGCGCCAGCGCAATGCAAAACAGTGAACATTTTATGGTCATTGCGCGTGATATCACTGAACAGATACACGCAAAACATTCGTTAAAAAATATCGAAAACCGTTTCAAGACATTGGCCAGTATCGCGCCTGTTGGAATTTTTTATACCGATATACAAGGCTCCTTACGTTACGTGAATACAATGTGGACCCTTATTACGGGTTTATCTTGGGAGGGCGCGAACAATAAAAACTGGCATGACGTGATTTTTGTCAAAGACAAACACCGTATTAAAGATTTATGGCAACACAGTTGTCAGTGTGGCGAGTCATTTTCTGCCGAATTTCGCATAGAAACGGCGTCTAAAATCAGGTGGGTTTTATGTCAGGTCAGAGAAGAATTTGATGCATTTGATCATATCATCGGATACGTCGGCACGCTTACCGATATCACGGCGCAACAAGAATTCAGGGAGCAGATTGAAACATTGGCTTTTTATGATCCTTTAACGGCACTGGCAAATCGGCGTTTATTCAGGGATCGACTCAATCAAGCGCTGCAAAGCGCACAGGATTCAAAAAAGAAACTGGCACTGTTAAGTATTGATCTGGATCGTTTTAAACGAATCAATGACTCCTTGGGACACGATTCCGGGGATCTTTTGCTCACCCATGTGGCGAACAGATTAAAAGAATTTGTGCGTAAAGAGGATACCGTTGCCAGACTTGGTGGTGATGAATTTGTCATTATTCTCAACAACATTAAATCGCCTGACGTGGCCGGCATGATTGCAGACAAAATCATTCACTCCATTCGACAACCCATTCTGCTGACAGAACAAACCATTACGATGACCGTTAGTGTTGGTATTGCTATCAGTCCTGATGATGCGACAGATGCACAGACATTGCTTAAATATGCCGATATGGCTATGTACAGCGCCAAGGCCTCTGGCCGAAATCGTTTGGGGTATTATACTCATGACATGAGTTTGAGAAATACGCAGCGATTGGCGCTTGAAAACGAACTGAACATTGCGCTGACCGAAAACCAGTTTTTTCTTCTCTATCAGCCACAGTACGACGTTAGAACGGGTCGATTTATTGGTATGGAAGCCTTGATTCGATGGCAAAGTCCAATAAGAGGCCTGGTGCCGCCCGATGTGTTTATTGAGGTAGCTGAGCAATCGGGGCAGATTGTGGCAATTGGTGACTGGGTGCTGATGCAATCGTGCATTGACATGAAAAATTTGTTAGATCAAGGCTGTGTTGAAGACGATAATCGTGTGTGTGTTAACTTGTCTCCCCGACAATTTCTTGATCCACGCCTGCCCTATGTTGTTTATCAAGCCCTGCAACAGACCGGATTACCCGCCAAAAATCTTGAACTTGAAATCACTGAAAGCATGTTAATGGAGCATCTGGATGTAGCATTAAGTCTGGTTCGTTGTCTCAAAGGGTTTGGCGTGTATCTGGCAATTGACGATTTTGGTACCGGGTATTCGTCGCTGGGTTATTTAAAACAATTGCCTGTGGATACACTGAAAATAGACCGTTGTTTTATTAATGATCTGGTGCATAGTGATCAGGATAAATGCATCGTATCGGCCGTTATTGCCATGGCACACAAGCTCAATCTGATGGTTATTGCCGAAGGTATCGAGGTCGAAGAACAGCTGGTCTTTCTACGAGAAAACGGCTGTGATTTTGCTCAAGGATTTTTTATGAGCAAACCCTTGACGATTGAGAAGGTCACTGAAAACTTGCGGACTGACGCGGGTTATAGCGTAGTAATGATCCCTTACGCGTCACTGCGAACTCATCATTAATAAAAACCACCTAAAAAAATTCATCGGCCGGAACACGGACTGTGCGTATTTTTAACGCACCTAAAAATGCCCAGTTTTTGCTGGGCATTTTGGGGGGTTTTTAGTTTTTGGAACGCTTCATGGCCTCGAAAAACTCTTCATTGGTTTT
>DAIRVL010000083.1:5064-10892 GCA_036802845.1 Pseudomonadales bacterium
GGGGTTTTTAGTTTTTGGAACGCTTCATGGCCTCGAAAAACTCTTCATTGGTTTTGGTGTCTTTGAGTTTGTCGATCAGAAATTCCACTGCGGTAATTTCATCCATAGGGTGGAGAATCTTGCGTAATATCCACATGCGTTTGAGTTCTTCTTCGGTGGTAAGACGATCTTCACGGCGTGTGCCCGATTTTTTAATGTTAATGGCAGGATAAACACGCTTCTCGGCCACTTTGCGGTCGAGGTGAATTTCGTTATTACCGGTGCCTTTAAATTCTTCGTAAATAACCTCGTCCATTTTAGAGCCAGTATCGACCAGTGCAGTAGCTAAAATGGTCAGACTTCCGCCTTCTTCAATGTTACGTGCGGCACCAAAAAAACGTTTGGGACGTTCCAGCGCATGGGCATCAACACCACCGGTCAGAACCTTACCGGAAGATGGAATCACCGTGTTAAAAGCTCGGGCCAGACGCGTAATAGAATCCAGCAGAATGACAACATCTTTTTTGTGTTCAACCAAACGCTTGGCCTTTTCAAGCACCATTTCGGCGACCTGAACGTGACGCGCAGGTGGCTCGTCGAACGTGCTGGCAACTACTTCACCGCGTACAGTTCGGCTCATTTCAGTCACTTCTTCAGGACGTTCGTCGATCAACAGAACTATTAAATAACAATCCGGATTATTACGAGTGATGGACTGCGCAATATTTTGCAGCATCATGGTTTTACCGGCTTTCGGGGGTGACACAATCAAGCCGCGCTGACCTTTGCCGATAGGGGCCATCAAGTCGATGATGCGGGCTGTAATATCTTCCGTGCTGCCGTTACCCAGTTCCATGATCAGACGTTCATCTGGAAACAAGGGCGTGAGGTTTTCGAAAAGAATTTTGTTTTTAGCGTTTTCAGGACGATCAAAATTGATGTCATTGACTTTCAGCAGGGCGAAATAACGTTCGCCTTCTTTGGGCGGTCGAATCTTGCCTGAAATGCTGTCGCCGGTGCGCAGATTAAAACGTCTGATTTGACTGGGCGAAACATAAATATCATCGGGACCGGCGAGGTAAGAGCCTTCAGAGGAGCGCAGAAAACCAAAACCATCCTGCAGTATTTCCAATACGCCATCACCGTAAATATCCTCACCACTTTTAGCGTGACGTTTGAGGATGGCAAAAATAACGTCTTGTTTTTTGGTTCTGGCCAAGTTTTCCAGGCCCATTTCTTGAGCAATTTCTAACAGTTCACCAATAGGTTTTTTTTTCAGTTCAGAAAGATTCATAAGTAATATGCGTGAGTGATTGTCGTGAATGATTGTATAGGACGGCGAGAAGCCTTGTTTAAAAAAATAAAAGATGGATAAGTATGAATGGATGGCGCTAAGCAACAGCGAGGAATTGTTATATTCTATTTTTAAGCTTTTTTAACTATAGAATGTTAATTTCAGAGTGTCCACTGAATTAACTGATTTCGGGCGCTGGAGCGAGCCATGCTACACTCGCTCACAACGTAATTCAAGAGCATGAACCCGGAAATTAAATATTGCTGTCGATAAAAGCGGTTAACTGCGACTTGGACAATGCGCCCACCTTGGTGGCTTCGACATTACCATTTTTGAAAATGGTCAGTGTCGGAATACCCCGTACGCCGTATTTGGCGGGTGTGCCTGGATTTTCATCGATATTGAGTTTGGCAACGGTGAGTTTGCCGACATACTCGTTGGCAATATCATTTAATACCGGAGCAATGGCTTTGCACGGGCCACACCATTCTGCCCAGTAATCAACTAATACAGGCCCATCGGCTTTTAATACGTCGTTTTCGAAACTTGCGTCGGTGACATGGATAATTTTGTCACTCATGTAAAACCTCCAGTTGGGGGGGAAGAAAGGTCACTCAATATGAGCATTGTTCTAATATGACGCCCCATCGTCACTTTTTCAAGAAATGAGCGCGCCATTTTTTATTTCAGCGCATTTTTCCATGGTTGAGTTCAGACAGTTTTTTCGGTTTATTTGCATAAAAAACTCAAAAAATCAGCCATTTTGTAGCAATTTTGCGGCGTGTTTGGCGAAGTAGGTAAAAATTCCATGAGCACCTGCGCGCTTGAAGGCAAGCAATGATTCCAGAATAACCTTGTCTTTATCCAGCCAACCTTGTTGAAAAGCGGCTTGGTGCATGGCGTATTCACCACTGACCTGATACACAAACGTGGGCACCTGAAACGTCTCACGGGCACGGCGGACTATGTCCAGATAGGGCATGCCTGGTTTGACCATAATCATGTCGGCACCTTCTGCCAGATCGAGTGCAATTTCGTGCAGCGCTTCATCGCTGTTGGCAGGGTCCATTTGGTAACTTTCTTTGCTGCCGCCTTTAAGTTGGGCCGATGAACCTACGGCGTCACGAAAGGGACCGTAATAGGCCGAGGCATATTTGGCTGAATAGGCGAGAATACGTGTGTTGTGAAAACCCTGGTGTTCGAGATGTTTGCGAATTTCGCCGATGCGGCCGTCCATCATGTCCGAAGGTGCGACAATATCACTGCCAGCGTGGGCGTGTGACAAGGCTTGTTGTACCAGAACGTCCAGCGTGCGGTCATTAACAACATAACCCTGATCATCAATAAGACCGTCTTGACCGTGAAGGGTGAAGGGATCAAGCGCGACATCAGTAATAACGCCTATTTCAGGAACGCTGTCTTTGATGGTTTTGATGGCGCGTTGTGCTAAACCGTCGGGATTAAAGGCTTCTCGCGCATCATTACTTTTTAAATGGGATGGAATCACGGGAAACACCGCCACGGCAACAATACCCAGCGCGTGTAATTCTTTTATTTCCTTGCTCAGCTCATCCAGCGATAAGCGTTCAATTTCCGGCATGGAGCTTATAGCTTCACGGATGCCCTGCCCTTCACGCACAAAAATGGGATAAATCAGATCGCTGACCTTCAGTTGATGCTCGCGCATGAGTGCACGGGAAAAAGAATCCTTGCGCATACGACGCATGCGTGTGGCGGGAAAGGGAGCGCGCGAGGGATGAAATGAGGTCACGGTGAGTCCTGAGCATGTGGCTGAAGCAGGTTTGGGTATTGGCTTGGTGTTTTCTTGCTGCGGTGCAATTAAAACACGAAGCAGCGCCTTTGTATAAATTAAAGGACAAAAAAGTCAAGCCACTACCCATTCCGGATTCATTGCATTGTTTACAGGTTCTCCTCGGCAAAAGCCGCCAGACGGCTGCGTTCAATACCGTTAACACGCATGATGCCGGCATGATCGAAGTACTTGCATTTTTCCACCAGATAGGTGAGTCCTGACGTTAAGGGTGTAATGTATTTATTATCTATTTGCGCCAGATTACCCAGCACAACGATTTTAGAATCTTTTCCAACCCGGGTGAGAATGGACTTGATCTGAAACTGGGTCAGGTTTTGCGCTTCATCCACAATAATATAGGCATTGTTAAATGAACGGCCACGCATGAAATTCAGCGATTTGAACTGAATATTGGCGCGTTTTTTTACATATTCGATACTGCTGGCGCTGGATTCATCCTTGCCGTGCATGATTTCAAGATTATCCTCAAAGGCGGCCAGCCACGGTGCCATTTTTTCTTCTTCGGTGCCGGGTAAAAAACCGATTTCTTCAGCCAGCGGAGGGGTGGAGCGCGCCACGATCAGTTTATTGAAAGTTTGTCTTTCCATGATTTCTTCCAACCCATAGGCCAGCGCCAACAGAGTTTTGCCCGAGCCGGCCGGGCCGGTTAACACCGTCAGATCAATATCATGATGGCTAAGCAGATACATGGCCATGGCCTGTTCGAGATTTCTGGGTTTGATACCCCAGCTGGATTGTTTCATCAGAAAGTCACGCGAATGCTGCACCACTTCAGCTTTTCCCGGCTGACAACTTCGGACGAAACCAACAAAGCTGTCATCATCGGTAATAAACATTTTCGGGTAAGGCTTGCTCAGAGGGATAGTGGTCATGGTGTGCACGGTCGAGCCGTGGTCATGCACAACAGAGTTGCTGTGGACAGTGTTCCAGAAATTGCCATCGACATGCTCATAACCACGGGTGAGCAGATCAATATCATCGAGCACTTTATCATTGCGGTAATCTTCAACGTGTTCCAGGCCGGATCCTTTGGCCTTGAGGCGCATATTGATATCTTTGGTTACCAGACAGACATAGGCTTTTGGATTCTCTGCCTGCAGGCTCAAGGCCACATTGATGATTCGATTGTCATTGGCATGTGCAGTATTGATATTCAGATAAGGCACCGACTTCTGATTTTCCTTCAGCGCCTGATCCGGATAAATGGATAAACGGCCGGGTAAACTGTTTTCCGTCATAGGCGGTAGTCTGACGCCGGTGATGATTTCACTGGGCGATGCATTTTCCAGATAGGCATCAATGGTACCGATGGCAATGCGCGCTTCCCGGCTCACATCTTTTTCGCGCCGGTCTTTAATGATATCCAGTTCCTCCAGAACGGTCATGGGCAATACTACGTGATGCTCGTGAAATGCCTGCAATGCCAAGGGATCATGCAGCAGTACATTGGTATCAATAACGTAGATTTTTTCCATGGTTATTCTCCATTGTTAATCAACGGCAATTGCGTTTTGAAGTGATTTTGGTGCGCAGGGCGTGCGCAAGATGTGGACGTAAAAAACGGGAAGGAGATGATTGAATTACACAGTGAAGGATGGTTCTGCTTCATGACCGGATCAAGGGAGAAGCATTTGTGCGTGCATAGTGTTGTGAAAAACTTGTCCGGTGTGTTGATACGCGCTCCCTAAAATTACAAGGGGTTGTTTGCAGCAGTGACCACCACGTCACTCACCCAAGAAGTTATTCTACAAACTACAAAAAGCAGATGTCCTAAATATGACAGAACTAACCCGGATAAACCGACTACAGCAAAACCAACGCGCTTTGCAGTCGTGTTAATATAAGACCTGTTTTTATACTAGACCATGTTTAGCTTAGATAAAAATACTAATAAAGTATTAAAAAGTAGCAAGGCATGCATTTTTAGAGCGATGTAAAACGGGGTGGGCGTGCTTCGTGGGAGAATGTTTCGAATCAGGGAAGCGCCAATACATTCACCTCACCGCCCCAGAGACGTGCGAACACAGGGCGGACCTCGGCGGGCGATGCGCTGGTGTAAAAGCGCTGGGTTCCTGGTCGGTTTTCTGTTGATAACAAATTGCGTTGTTGCAGGCGTCTGACCAGTTCATTGGCGACGGGCTCACCCGTATCAATCAAGGTCACCTCTTTGCCGGCAATTTCCTGAATCAAAGGGGCAATAAATGAATAATGAGTGCAGCCCAAAACAAGGGTATCAACATTGGCTGCCAACATCGGTGCAACATATGCGGTGACCAGCTCGCGTAATTTTGGCCCTTCGAGATTCATGATTTCAATTTCTTCGACCAGTCCCGGGCATTTTTGCGCGATGATTTTATGGTCTGCATAAGGGGCGAGTAAATCGGCGAATTTTTTGCTTTTAAGGGTTTCGGTGGTGGCCAAAACACCGATGACGCCGGTGCGTGACATTGAGACCGCCGGTTTGACCCCAGGCTCAATACCGATAATCGGCAGGGAATAATGTTGGCGTAATACGGCCACCGCAGCTGCGGTAGCCGTATTACAGGCTACAACGATGGCCTTAACCGGCACCTTAAAAAAGAACCGCGAAATATACAACGCGCGCTCGGTGACAAAGGTTTCGTCTTTTTCGCCATACGGCGCAAAATGGGAGTAGGCAACATAGATCAGATCTTCGTTGCGTAATTTTTGATGAATGTGGCTCAGCACCGAAAGGCCACC
>DAIRVL010000084.1:0-10770 GCA_036802845.1 Pseudomonadales bacterium
TTTAAACATTGAACTCTGGCGCATTATTAGGTAGCGTGGTACACCCTTTTTTCCAACCAACAGACTAACGAGACTATGGCTCAATACATCTATACCATGAACCGGGTGGGCAAGGTCGTGCCGCCCAAACGTGAAATTCTTCGTGATATTTCCCTGTCTTTTTTTCCTGGCGCCAAAATTGGTGTACTGGGTTTAAACGGCGCGGGGAAATCAACACTTTTGCGCATTATGGCCGGGGTTGATACCGACATCATCGGTGAAGCTCGTCCCCAGCCCGGCATTAAAATCGGTTATTTACCCCAAGAGCCGCAGCTAGATACCAACAAAGATGTGCGCGGCAACGTTGAAGACGGCGTCAGAGAGGCGCTGGATGCACTCAAACGACTCGACGAAATCTATGGCGAATACGCCGCTCCCGACGCCGATTTCGACAAGCTGGCGGTTGAGCAGGAAAAAATGGAAGCCATCATCCAGACCTGGGATGCCCATAACCTCGACAACCAGCTCGAAAAAGCCGCCGATGCCTTACGTCTGCCGGCATGGGACGCCGACGTCAGTAAACTCTCGGGCGGTGAAAAACGCCGTGTCGCCTTGTGCCGTCTTTTGCTTTCAAAACCGGACATGCTGCTGCTGGACGAACCCACCAACCATCTTGACGCCGAATCGGTGGCGTGGCTGGAACGTTTTCTGAAAGACTTTACCGGCACCGTCGTTGCCATCACCCACGACCGTTACTTCCTCGACAATGTCGCCGAGTGGATTCTTGAACTGGATCGTGGTTACGGCATTCCCTGGCAGGGCAACTATTCAAGCTGGCTGGAACAAAAAGAGAAACGACTGGGTGAAGAACATCGTGCCGAAGAAGCCCACACCAAAGCCCTGCAGCGCGAACTGGAATGGGTCAAGTCCAATCCCAAAGCCCGTCAGGCCAAGTCGAAAGCGCGCATGAAAGCCTTCGAAGAATTATCCAGTAAAGAATTCCAGAAACGTAATGAAACGCAGGAAATCTATATTCCACCCGGTGCCCGACTGGGTGATCAGGTCATCGAAATCAAGGACATTTCCAAAAGCTTTGGTGACCGGCTGCTGTATGAACACCTGAGCTTCAACGTGCCTAAAGGTGCCATTGTCGGCATTATCGGACCCAATGGTGCGGGAAAAACCACCCTGTTTAACCTGATTACCGGTGCCGATAAGCCCGATTCAGGCTCTGTGGTACTGGGTGACACTGTTTCTGTTGCTTACGTTGGACAAATACGTGACAGCCTCAATGACAAAAAAACGGTTTGGGAAGAAATTTCCGGCGGCCTGGATATTCTGAAAATCGGTGATTATGAAATTCCATCACGCTCGTATATTAGTCGTTTCAACTTCAAGGGTTCTGATCAGCAAAAACGCGTGGGTGATCTATCGGGCGGTGAGCGCAACCGCTTGCATTTAGCTAAAGTGGTGCAACAAGGCGCTAACGTTATTCTCCTTGATGAACCATCAAACGATCTGGATATAGAAACCTTACGCGCCCTGGAAGATGCCATTTTGACCTTCCCCGGTGTGGTTATGGTGGTTTCGCACGATCGCTGGTTCCTCGACCGGATTGCTACTCATATTCTGGCTTTTGAAGGCGATACCATCGAATGGTTTGAAGGTGCCTATTCGGATTACGAAGAATACCGCCGCAAAAAACTCGGTGCCGAGGCCGCTGCGCCGAAACGACTGAAGTACAAAAAAATAAGTGCCTGAGCACGCCAGAATCTATTAATACTGGCCAAGCCCGTGACAGTGAAACCTGTCACGGGACTCATGCCAAAGCCGCTGACAATAATACGCACGACCCACCTAACATGTGTTCTATTTCATCTGCCGCCACAGGCTTGCTGACCAAATAACCCTGAAACTCATCGCAGCCTGCTTTTCTTAACAGATCATATTGCTGCATCATCTCAACACCTTCGGCAATCACTTTTAATTTCATTTGACCTGCCAGCGCAATAATCGCCTGGGTCAGGATAAGATCTTCATTGTCATCGGTCATATCCCGAATAAACGATCGGTCTATTTTAATTTTGTCGAGTGGAAAACGTTTGAGATAACTGAGGCTGGAATAGCCTGTGCCAAAATCATCTATGGCCAACGACACACCCATCGCTTTTAACTCATTCAAGCGCACAATAAATTGTTCAGCGTCGTGCATGATGGCACTTTCAGTGATTTCAACGGCCAGGTACTTTGCATCAAGCTGATGCCTGTCTAACGCTGCTTTCAACTTGCCAACAATATCTGCACGATGAAACTGAGGTGACGAAACATTAACCCAGATAGGCAGCACGGGTAGTCCTGCGTTCAACCACAAGGCATTTTGACGACAGGCTTCTTCTATCACCCAATCACCAATGGCTACAATCAAACCCCGTTCTTCGGCCAAGGGAATAAATTCCAGCGGCGAAATCAGACCCCTGTCAGGATCAAACCAGCGAATTAACGCTTCGAAGGCGACACATTCACCGGTTTTAATATCTATTTGCGGCTGATAATGCAGCACAAATTGTTTTAGTTCTATCGCCCGTCGCAGATTGTTTTCCATATGTAACTGTTTGGTTGCGCGCACATTCATTTCAGAGGAAAAAAACTGATAATTATTTCGACCCAGTTTTTTTGCATGGTACATGGCCGCATCAGCATTCATGACTAATTGCGAAAAATTATGGCCATCTTCCGGATAAAGACTGATGCCAATACTGGTCGTTACACGAAATTCAGCACCCTGCCATGCAAAGGGTTTGGCCACCGCGTCCAGTAATTTATTTGCAATATCGGCGACTTCGTAAGGCGCTTGCAGATCAGGTAACACAAAAATAAATTCATCGCCGCCATAACGTCCCACGGAATCGCTTGCCCGGATTCTGGACAATAATCGCAAACCGACCTGTCTGAGCAAGTGATCACCCGCTTGATGCCCCAAGCTGTCATTGATATTTTTAAAATTATCCAGATCCAGAAACAACACGGCCACTTTGGTGGTATTACGGTTGGCGTTTGCAATAGCCTGATGAATTCTGTCTTCAATCAGTATCCGGTTTGGCAGCTGGGTGATCTGGTCGTAATAAGCAAGATTGTTAATTTTTGTCTGCGAGGAAATGCGCTCGCTGATATCTCTGACAATTGCACAGGCGAAGGTTTGCTCATGCGCGTCAATCAGCGAAAGACTGACTTCGGCCGGATAAAATTCGCCCGCTTTGGTTTTATGTTTGGTTTCAAAACGCATAAAACCGGCTTTGAGCAAGTCGCCCCAATAATGCATCCAGTTTTTATCAACGCTGTCCATATCGACATCACTGACCGACATCGTTAGCAGCTCGGTGCGGCTATAACCCAAACGCGCAGCGGCTTCTGAATTGACATAAGTAAATTTACCCGCCGCATCAAACATAAAAATATAATCACCCGATCGATCCACCGCGAATTGGGTCATCTGCAAGGTTTTTTGACTGCGCCGAAGCGCCTCATCGGCGGCTTTTAATTGTTCCATCGGGTAGCGTACGCCGTGCAAAAAAATGGCTTTGTACAAATACGCATAGGCAATCACTTTATAGATATGTCCCATCAAATTATTAATATCGTAGGGTGATTGATACAGGGTAAAATACGTTTCAGCTAAGGCCATAATAAAACTGCTAATGGACAAATCAGCCATCCAGGTAACTTTTTTCTGTCTTGCTCGCACCAAAAATAACAAACCCGCCACGAAATAAAGAATGGATAATAATGTTTCAATTTGAATTTTGGTGCGTGTGAGCCCTATATCTTTAATAAAAAATACAGGCGTTGAATCAAGGTAAAACAAACCAATCCAGCTCAGAAGCAGGGTACTAAACAATATAAAAACAAGAAAAATATAGCGGGTGCCCGTGTGATGAAAAGATTGCCAGTTAATAAATACACTCGCCAACATCGCAACAGCCAGAACAGAACGCGCACACAACCAGAAATAAATCGACTTCTGCACGGAGCTGGGGCTTATAAAATCGGGCATACCCGGATAGGACAAGAGATGTACAAAATCCAGAATGCCCACACTCAACAAAACACAGCTTAATATAACGGTGGGCTTGACACGCTCAACGCCATATAAGGTCCAGCCGACCGCAAAAATCAGCATCGAGACCATTACGGAAAAAGTTTCCATAAAAGTATGCAAGGGCAAGAAGCTGGCCACTTTCATATCAAGCAGGTGAGGCCCCTTCCCTGCGACCAAGGCAAGCGTTGCAATCAGTATAAAAAAAAGCAGGCTGGTAAAAACATTCCTTTGCAAATAGTTCATCAAATGCCTTCCCTTTTTTGTTATGGGCATCATCCTGTACTGTTCTAATTGCTTCATTGGTTATCTCGTGCGTGCACGCACAGGCAGCAACAAGCAACAGTATGGCAAGAAACTATAGATCAGGTCATACAAAGTTTTTCACAACCCGTCTATGGGCGACATTAATCCCAACTCAAGGCACCGCCCGTTTGATATTCGGTCACTTTGGTTTCAAAAAAGTTTTTTTCCTTACGGATGTTGGCCTGTTCATCGAGCCAGGTCAGCCGACATTCCGCCCCGGGGAAGGGTTCAACCATGCCCACCTGGCGCGCTCGCCGGTTGGCGATGTAACGGAATTGTTCCATGTGATTCTCAAGACTGTACCCCAGAACCGGATTACGTAATAAATAGCTCGTATAGGCCTGTTCCGCGGCTTCAGCTTCGTCCCACATGGCTTGAATCGCCTGTAAATCGAGGCGAACAGAATTTTCTATCAAAATTTGTTTAATGGTGCGCAAACCAAAGCCACAGTGCATGACCTCGTCGCGCATGATGTATTGCAACTGTTCGGCCGTGCCCTTCATCAGACCACGACGCTGCAGTGCGAAAATCGGACTGAAACCATTGTAGAACCAGCTGCCTTCAAACACCGCCGCAAAAAACAGATACGACATCACAAAGGCTTCGAGTTCCTCGGGCTGACGTAAATCAATAGCGGGGCGCAAAATGTTGTGCAATCGCCGATTGGCAATCTCGATTTTATGGTGAATTTCCGGCACCACACGGTAGCGGTTGTAAATTTCGCCCTGATCCAGACCGAGGGTTTCGATGCAGTGCTGATAGGTCCAGGTGTGCAAGGCTTCTTCATAAACCTGACGCGCCTGATAAATCTGCAACTCGGGCGCGGTCATTTTTTCCATCACCGCCAGACCAATGTTTCGCATGGCGAGAATGTCTGACGTGGTGAGATAGGCCAGTACATTTTCGTAGACATGCCGCTCGGCCGGATTGAGTTTATGGTGATAATCATCCACATCTTGCGCCATGTTGATATCCAGCGGCGTCCAATGATTTTTGTTGGCATTGAGGAAATATTTCCATGCCCAGGGGTACTTGAAGGGGGCCAGTTGATTCACGTCCCCCTGCCCATTCACAACCCGTTTATCTTCAGATTTAATCGCACGCGCTGCGGGTTTTATTTCGTCAGCGGGCCGTTCTTTTTCAACTTGTGTATTCCAGTGCAACATAGGTCTTTCCTTTGTTATTGGCAGGCTTCGCAATCAGGATCAAGAATCGAACAGACCTTGGGGCTGTCACTGAAACTGTCATTGTTGTCGGCACCCACGGCATTTTTTTCTACATGCGTTGCGCCAAGCGTGCGCAGGTAATAGGTGGTTTTCAGGCCACGTAACCACGCCTGTTTATAGAGTTGATCGAGCTTGGGGCCACTGGGCTCGGCCAGATACAGATTCAGCGATTGTGCCTGATCCAGCCATTTCTGCCGCCGGCTGGCGGCGTCGATCAGCCAGCGCGAATCTATTTCAAAGGCGGTGGCGTACTTACGTTTCAGCTCAGCGGGAATACGGTCAATGGCCTGAATCGAACCATCAAAATATTTCAGGTCGTTAATCATGACCTCATCCCACAAACCAAGTGCTTTCAAGTCATGCACCAGATAAGGATTAATCACGCAGAATTCGCCGGAAAGATTCGATTTGACAAACAGGTTCTGATACGTCGGTTCAATCGACTGACAAACCCCACAGATATTGGAAATGGTGGCCGTAGGTGCAATGGCCAGACAATTGCTGTTGCGCATGCCTGAACTTTTGATGCGCTCGCGTAAATCGGCCCAGTCCAGTGTACACGTGGTGTCGACCTGTAAATGTTCACCGCGTTGCGTCTTGAGCAGATCGAGCGAATCAATCGGCAGAATACCCTGGCTCCAGAGTGAGCCCTGGAACGTTGAGTATGCGCCGCGCTCTACCGCCAGATCACAGCTGGCACGAATGGCGTAATAACTGATGACTTCCATACTCTCATCAGCAAAACGCACGGTTTCTTCGCAGTCATAGGGCAAACCCAATTTGTAGAGCGCATCCTGAAAACCCATCACACCCAAACCCACCGGCCGATGCCTCAAGTTAGAATTGCGCGCCTCGGGCACGGCGTAATAGTTATAATCAATGACATTGTCGAGCATGCGCATCGCGGTGGTGATGGTTTTGGCCAGTTTGTCGTGATTCAAACCCTGCTCATTAACGTGCGCTGCCAGATTAAGCGAACCGAGATTACACACTGCTGTTTCACTGTCGGACGTGTGCAGGGTGATTTCGGTACACAGATTGGACGAATGCACCACGCCCTGATGTTGATTGGTGTAACGCACATTGCAGGGATCCTTGAAGGTGATCCAGGGATGCCCGGTTTCAAAAAGCTGGCCGAGCATTTTGCGCCACAACACCACCGCCGGCAGTCGGCGCCAGACCTTGATTTCACCACGATCGGCCTGTTCTTCGTAGGCAAGATAGGCACGGGCAAACGCAGCACCGGTCAGCTCATGTAATGTCGGTACTTCATCCGGTGAAAACAGCGTCCACTGCGCTTCGTCAAGCACCCGCTGCATAAACAAATCAGGAATCCAGTTGGCGGTGTTCATGTCATGGGTGCGGCGGCGATCGTCACCGGTGTTTTTACGCAATTCAAGAAAATCGAGAATATCGATATGCCAGGTTTCGAGATACGCACACAGCGCGCCCTTGCGCTTGCCTCCCTGATTCACCGCCACCGCCGTATCATTGGCCACTTTAAGAAAAGGCACCACCCCCTGCGAACGGCCGTTAGTGCCCTTGATGTGCGCCCCGAGACCGCGTACCCGCGTCCAGTCATTGCCCAAACCCCCGGCAAATTTCGACAACAGGGCATTGTCTTTCAGCGCACTGAAAATGCCGTCCAGATCATCGGGCACCGTCGTTAGATAACAGGATGAAAGCTGAGGCCGTTTTGTGCCCGAGTTAAACAGCGTTGGCGTTGAGCTCATAAAATCAAACGAAGACAACAACTCGTAAAACTCGATAGCCCGTGTTTCCCGGTCGATTTCGTTAATGGCCAGCCCCATGGCCACCCGCATAAAAAATGCCTGGGGCAGTTCAAAACGTTGCCCTTCGCTGTGCAGGAAATAACGGTCATACAAGGTTTGCAAGCCCAGATAAGTGAACTGCCTATCCCGCTCGTTCCGCAGTGCCGTCCCTAATCTGGGCAAATCAAAACGGGTCAATTCAGGGTCAAGCAGCTCCAGACTGGCCGCGCGTTTGATGTAGGCAACAAAGTAGTCCGCATACGGCGTGCTTTTTTCAGTCATGGCCGCAGCCGACACCGGGCCCACCATAAACGTCAGTGCTTCATCCCATAGTGATAACAACAACAAACGTGCGGTGACCTGCGAATAGTTCGGTTCCTTGGCAATCAAGGTACTGGCACTCATGATCAAAGCGGTGTTGAGGTCTTTTTCGCTGATGCCGTCATACACATTACGCAGGGTCTCAGTCACGATGGTGCTGACACAAACATCACTCAAACCAGCACACGCGTCTGTAACCACCGCCTGCAAGGCCAGCAGATCCAGCGGCAAACGGCGGCCATCAGCCAGACAGACATGCAACAAGGGTGTATTTATTTCAGGCTGCGCCTGCCGCATACGGGCATGCTCTTCACGATAGAGCACATAAGCACGGGCGATTTTATGATGTCCGCCGCGCATCAAAGCGAGCTCGACTTGATCCTGAATGGCTTCGATATGCACGGTGCCGCCCTCCGGCACATGCCGGAACAAGGACCGGGTCACCTGCGCGGTCAAGTCCTCGACAATCTCGTGAATACGTCGCGAACTCACGGCGTCCTCGCCTTCAACGGCCAAAAAGGCTTTGGTCATGGCAACACTGATTTTGCTGGCCGTAAATGCGGTCAAACTGCCATTACGACGCACAACCTGATACGCGCTGGTTTCGGTCTGCGGCTCAAGCACAGCGTCGATTACTAATGAATCGACAGTCAATGAAGTAAATGTCTGCATGGCTTCCCTCTCAAAATAATGTGCGGGGAACCTGTGCGAAGGCGGGAGAGAACAGAAAAGGTCAATACGACCCAAGAAGTGCCCTACCTTGTAACCTTGACGCGAGGTCCAATGAAGTAATCGTTCCGGCAGGTATTCGGACTTAGGGATATGAACCTGAACAGTTCACCTCGGACCACGGCTTCCCATCCTATTGTGGACAGTGCCTGACAGAGTCAGTGGTCGTTGTTTCCCTATACCGCTGCGCGACAGTCCCGGAATCTCACCGGGTTCCCTGTTGACTTTACTACCATATGTAGTAGTAAAACCGGAGCGTTGACACAAGATAGATCATAAAATACAGAATGACAAGCACGTGTTACTGTTTCTGTGAACGCGCCAGTGCTACAAATTCACGCATAAAAGACGCCTGCGCATCGCTGTGCCGGAATGCAGCGAACAAGGTGCCCTTCATGCCTGAGGCACTTAAAGGCCGGCTGCTTAAGCTGTCTTTTTGCAAGCCTTCGCGTAAAACCCAGTCGGGCAACACGGCCACGCCACGCTGACTCGCCACTAACAATAAAATGACGGCGGTTAATTCCGACTGACGCACCGCTGCCGGTTCGATTCCGGCGGGCTGCAAAAATCGGGTAAACACATCCAGACGCTGACGCTGAACAGGGTAGGTAATCAGGGTTTCCTGCACCAGATCCTCGGGTTCAATGTAGGTTTTTCTGGTTAATACATGGGTATGCGCCATGACCAGTCGGGCTTCATAGTCGAATAAAGGCTCAAAGACTACACCCTCCAGGACCAGCGGATCGGAACTGATCACCAGATCAATATCGCCTTTTTGCAGGGCGGGCATGGGTTCGAAACTGAGGTTCACCCGAATATCTACTTCTACCTCGGGCCAGCGCAAACGAAACGCGTCCAGCACCGGCAGCAGCCACTCAAAACAGGCATGGCACTCGATCGCAATAAACAGGCGCCCGATTTCACCTTTGGCCAGACGGAACAAGGCTGTTTCGGTATCGTCAATGTCCGGCAATATCCGCTGCGCCAATTTCAACAAGCGCTGACCACTTGCCGTCAGACGCAGAGGTTTGGTGTTGCGCAAAAAAAGGGGCAGGCCGTAATAACGTTCCAGCGCTTTGATCTGATGCGACAAGGCCGACTGGGTCAAGTGTACCCGTTCAGCGGCGCGGGCCAGATTACCCTCTTGCTCAATGGCTAACAAACTGCGTAGATGGCGAATTTCCAGAAACATTATGAATTACTCTCATTATTATTTGTAAAAACGTGAAATTGTTTCAATTCTAAAGCCTGTGCACACTGGCCTGCAAATCCATCACTGACAACATTTATTGCAGATTCAACGCAGGAGCATCGCATGACCCTTACACATAACCTCGGTTTCCCTCGCATTGGCGCCCACCGCGAACTCAAAAAAGGCCTCGAATCTTACTGGAGCGGTGACATCAGCGCCGCGACACTTCAGCTGTTGGGTAAAAATTTGCGACAAGAACAGTGGCAGTGCCAGGCCGATGCAGGGATAGATCTGATACCTGTGGGCGACTTTTCCTGGTATGACCACATGCTGGATCTGTCCACCTTGCTCGGCGTTATTCCTGCGCGCTTTGGCTGGCAAGGGGGCGCTGTTGATCTTGATACCTATTTCCGTATGGCACGTGGACGGGCACACAGCGGACCGAGCACCAGCGCCTGTGAAATGACCAAGTGGTTCGATACCAATTACCACTACATTGTGCCGGAATTTGAGGCTGGACAAGAATTTACGCTGTCATCGACCCAACTGTTCGATCACGTGATTGAAGCGCAGGCACTGGGGCATCAGGTCAAGCCCGTGATTGTTGGCCCCTTAACTTATCTCTGGCTCGGTAAAACCAAAGGCATCCGCTTTGACAAATTAAGCTTGCTGCCCAAACTCACCGCCGTGTATGCGCAGATACTCCAAGGTTTGGCAACACAGGGCATCAAATGGGTGCAACTTGACGAACCTGTTCTGGCCCTCGATTTACCCCAAGCCTGGCAGAGCGCGTTTGCCACGTGTTATGAGCAGCTTCAAGACAACGCACCCGCCATTTTGCTCACCACCTATTTTGGTGAATTGCGAGAGAATGCGGCGCTGGCCTGTCAACTGCCCGTGGCCGGACTGCATCTGGATGCGGTGCGGGCTCCGGCGGAAATAGAGACCCTGATCAAGCACTTGCCCGACTCAAAAATTTTGTCGCTGGGTGTCATTGATGGCCGTAATATCTGGCGCGCCGATCTGAGCGCACGCTTAGCACAACTCACAGCACTGAAATCAAGATTAGGTGAACGGCTGTGGCTGGCACCGTCCTGTTCCTTGTTGCACGTACCCGTCGATTTGACTCACGAAACCCACATGGATGCCGAA
>DAIRVL010000085.1:0-10708 GCA_036802845.1 Pseudomonadales bacterium
TGTTTGTTGGAAGAGACAAATCAATCAAAGCCCTTGAAGCAGCAATGCTTAATGACAAACAAATATTGCTTGTGGCTCAGAAAAGCGCATCGGATGATGAACCGACAGTCTCTGACTTATATACGGTAGGTTCAGTAGCGAGTATTTTGCAACTTTTAAAACTACCCGATGGCACTGTGAAAGTTTTGGTAGAAGGTAATTATCGCGCAACTATTGATTCATTTGTTTCAGATGGCGACTTTTTTTCGGCGCAAGTATCTGAACGATTAGATACTGTACTCAGTGAAAGAGAAGCGGGCGTATTAACCAGGTCATTAATGACGCAGTTTGATCAATTTGTTAAGTTGAGCAAAAAGGTACCCCCTGAAATTCTTACTTCTGTAACAAGTATTGAAGAACCTGGGCGTCTTGCTGATACGATTGCAGCTCATATGTCCATGAAAATTGAAGAAAAGCAGCGTATTCTTGAGACAAGTGGCATTAGAGAAAGAATTGAATATTTAATGGGCGCGATTGAGGGCGAAATAGATCTGCTTCAGGTCGAAAAAAGGATTCGTGGCAGAGTCAAAAAGCAGATGGAAAAAAGTCAGCGCGAGTATTATTTAAATGAGCAAATGAAAGCCATACAAAAGGAATTAGGTGATCTTGAAGAAGGTGGCGGAAACGAGTTTGAAGAAATAGAACGAAAAATAGCGGCGGCTGGAATGCCTGTTAGCGCCAAAGACAAAACACTTGCTGAGCTCAATAAATTAAAGATGATGTCGCCCATGTCAGCGGAAGCGACGGTGGTTCGTAGTTATATTGAGTGGATGGTAAATACGCCCTGGAAAAAACGAAGCAAGGTTAGACACGATATTCCCGAGGCTAAAAAAATTCTCGATAGTGATCACTATGGACTGGAAGAAGTAAAAGAACGCATTCTCGAATATTTAGCAGTCCAGTCGCGTGTAAAAAAACTAAAAGGACCTGTGCTTTGTTTGGTGGGGCCGCCTGGCGTGGGTAAAACATCATTGGGTCGTTCAATTGCCAAGGCAACCAATCGGAAATATGTTCGGATGGCGCTGGGTGGTGTTCGTGATGAGGCTGAAATCAGAGGTCATCGTCGCACCTATATTGGATCTATGCCAGGCAAACTAATCCAGAAAATTTCTAAAACTGGCGTTAAAAACCCTCTTTTCCTCTTGGATGAGATTGATAAGATGGGCGCCGATAGCCGTGGCGATCCTGCGTCAGCATTATTAGAAGTTCTCGATCCGGAACAAAACAATACCTTTAATGACCATTATTTAGAGGTAGATTATGATCTTTCTGATGTGATGTTTGTATGTACATCAAACACGATGAATATACCTGCCCCACTTATTGACAGAATGGAAGTTATTCGTATTCCCGGCTACACGGAAGATGAGAAACTGAATATCGCCAAACAATATCTCATCCCAAAACAAATCGAAAATGCCGGGTTAAAAGCGGATGAGTTAGTCATTAAGGATGATGCTTTGCTTGATTTGATTCGTTATTACACCCGGGAAGCAGGGGTGCGAAATTTAGAAAGAGAAATATCAAAAATTTGTCGTAAAGTAGTCAAAGAACATTTGTTAAACGACAAGAATGAAAAGCTGTGTGCAATTGTTAACGCTGAACGACTTGAGCATTACAACGGAGTAAGAAAAGCCAGTTATGGTAAAGCAGAGGAAAATGATCAGATTGGACAAGTAACAGGTTTGGCCTGGACGTCGGTAGGTGGTGAGTTGTTAACAATTGAAGCCGCTGCTGTTAAAGGTAAAGGAAGACAAGTTAAGACGGGCTCTCTGGGCGATGTAATGCAAGAGTCGATTCAGGCTGCTTTGACCGTGGTAAGAAGCAGGGCGCGTAGCTTTGGTATTGCTGAGGATTTTCATGAAAAATACGATCTTCATATCCACATACCGGAAGGCGCTACACCCAAAGATGGGCCAAGTGCGGGTATAGCCATTTGTACAGCGATGGTGTCTGTTTTTACGGGGATTCCAGTCAGATCTTCTGTGGCCATGACAGGAGAGATTACCTTGAGAGGACAGGTTTTGCCTATTGGCGGTTTAAAAGAAAAACTTCTTGCGGCCCATCGTGGTGGAATTAAAACCGTTATTATTCCCGAAGAAAACAAACGAGATCTAAAGGAAATACCTGAGAATATTAAGGCTGATCTTGATATTCATCCCGTAAAATGGATCGACGAGGTATTAGAACTGGCCTTGAAAACCAAACCAATTCCTCTGGTAGATAGTGTTGTTGTTCTGAGTGATATGCCTGAAAAAGAGACAAACGGCTCAGATGATGTGGATGAAAGATTCAGTACACACTAATCTCAATTTACACAAAGAAATCATTCTTTTTTTTGAGAATTAATTGTGCGTGGGGTGCTGCAAAGATGAAGGATAGAATGGTATAGTCCTCCTCGCTAACGTGGATAAGATAATTGAATCTTTCCTATAATTTTTCGGGCTAACTGAAGATTTTCTCTCTTGTGCATAAAACCGGCACGTAGTGGTGAATAGCTTTTTGGTTGTAAGATTTAAATTAGATAAAAATAAGGGGAGTAATGTGAATAAATCGGAATTAATCGATGCTATTGCAATTGCTGCTGATTTGCCTAAGGCCTCAGCGGGACGTGCACTTGATGCGGTAACAGAGACAATTACAAATGCTTTAAAAGATGGCGAACAAGTTGTACTTGTAGGCTTTGGAACCTTTAGTGTAAAAGAGCGATCAGCAAGAACTGGACGAAATCCCCAAACAGGTGAAGCCATCAGTATAGCCGCAGCAAAAGCGGCCAATTTTAAGCCAGGCAAAACCTTGAAAGATACGATTAACAATAAATAATCGACATCTATATTTATAATATTGTAATTTTCTGGACACGGGTGTTTTTTATCAAGTGATCCAGTCGCCAAATTAAAAAGCGCGATTCAAAATTTGAACCGCGCTTTTTAATTTAAACGGATTGAGAAAGGCCATGTTAGATACTTTCAGAAAAATAATTCAAGGTTGGTTTGGGAAAGCGTTGGTAGCTTTAATACTTTTGCCCTTTGTTTTTTTTGGTGTTTCAAGCATTTTTCAGGTTAGTAACAACAGAAATACTGTAGCTGAGGTTAATGGCGAGGATATTATTGAACGTGATTTGTTGCGAGCCATTGAAGTCAATAAACAAAATATTATCTCGCAATTGGGAGATCAGGCCTCTTCTTTTATCACTAACGAAATGCTTAGACCGACAGCTTTAAGTGGTCTTATAGATCAAGAATTAATGAAACAATCCGCTGAAAAAAATGGTATGCGGGTTTCCATGGATGTGATTCATAAAATGATTGCCGACATGGAAGTTTTTAAAATTGATGGAAAATTCTCACAGCGACAATTTGAAGATCTACTCCGCAGGAATGGCTTAATTCCCGAAACTTTTCCCGATAAAATCAGAGATGATTTTCTGTTACAACAAGTTAAGAATGGATATCTGACGACTGGATTTTCTACTGAGACAGAAGTCAGTTCTATTCTGGCTTTAAAAAATCAGAGAAGAACGTTTCAGTACGCCGAGTTTGATCCTGAAATGTTTTACGACAAAGTTGTAATAAGCAACGAACAAGTGTCTGAGTTCTATGATAAACATAAGGACGAGTATCGTACAAAAGAGTCTGTTGTGCTTGATTACCTTGTGATAAATAAAAGTGATTACATCACTGACAGTGATGTGAGTGATGACGAGATAAAACAAAAATATCAGGACAGAATCACTGAATTAAAAGAATCCCAAGAACGGTCTGCTTCTCATATTCTGATAGAAATTAATGATAAACGAACAAAATCTGAAGCCTTAAAGTTGGCAGAGGAACTCTATAAACGAATTAACAATGGTGAAGATCTGGCTGCTTTAGCCAAAGCTTATTCGGACGACAAGGGGTCCGCAACATCAGGCGGTTCTTTAGGTTTTTCTGTTCGAGGTGCTTATGTTGAAGAGTTTGAGAAAACACTTTTTTCTCTTGGGCCAGGCGAAGTTTCTAAACCTGTATTAACTGAATTTGGATATCACATTATTCGAGCGGATGGAGTTCGACCGGAATTACCTGCTTACGATCAAATAAAAACACAGCTGGTTGAGGAACTTAAACTTGATAAAGCGCAGCAGCCTTATCAGGATGCATTGGAAAACCTGAAAAATATTGCGTATGAGTCGAGTAACCTTGATGAGTCAGCCGATTTCCTGAAAAAGAAGGTTATAACTTCCGCAAGTTTTACACGAAATGACAGTGCAAATCCCGATGAAATTACTTCGTTTCCTGCTGTAAATGAATTAGCCTTTTCGCAAAACTTTCTTGACGCTGGTAATAACAGTGACGTGATAGAGCTTGATAGTAATCGTGCCGTAGTTTTTAGAGTTCATGAACACCTTCCTTCAAAAATAAAAACGCTTGATAGTGTGAAGCAGGATATTGTTCTTCAGCTAACAGAAATTGCCGCTAAAGACAGTGTAAAGAAATTGGGTAAGGATGTAGTGGCTGATTTAAAAGCGGGTAAGTCTCTGCAAGAGATTGAGCAAAAGTATGCAATTAGTTGGAAAAAAGCCGAGAACGTAAGCAGGGACGAAAACAAGTTCGGGGCTGAACTTGTGGAAATAATATTTAAACAGCCGAAACCAAATCAGGAGCATCCTTTATATGCCGATTTCAGTTTAGCAAATAATCATTATGTGGTTGCTATTTTGGAATCCTTGAGTCCTGAAATTAAAGACGTCAATTCGCCAGAAAAAATGGATCGAAATTCTGTGGAGGAGATTAAACAAGTACTGATTAATCAAAAGGGATTAATTGAATTGCATGCTTTTCAGGCATGGTTAAAAGAAAATGCTGAGGTAAAAATTCATTAAAATTACGGTGTAATTTTTCTAATATATTTTCTTATACAGATCGTGTTTTAAACACAAAAAAGGGCTTTGATTTAAGCCCTTTTTTTCGAGATTCAATTATGAAAGTGCCCATTAAGCTTGTTTTAATTTTAATGTTCTTCCTTCTTGGCGGGTGCGCTGATCGTCCTTCTTTTACATCGATTCAGAAAGTATTAAAACTTTTGCAAAAATCCGAGTCTCTTCAGAACGTGATTGATGTTAAAAATGTGCAGGAGATTGATTCATACAAGAAGGAGGATGAGTTTATTGTGGAGGTTAGTTTTGAGCAGCATTTTTTATTAGATTTAAAAGAGGCGGCCAAGTTAATGAACGATGTAATTACCGCTACACATCCAGAGCTGTCTGATAATTCGAGCTCTGTAAGCGCGTCTCATCAAGCGAATCTTGAACGTGTTTTACGTGACAAATACGGACCTTTCCATAAAGGTGATATTAGACAGCGCTATATTAATTTGGTGTTTAAGAAAAGTGATGACCAGTGGCCCTTTATCGAGCAAAGACACGGTTGGAAAGATTTTAATGTACGGCTTTTTCAGAAAACTGATGCTGACGTAGATCAGAAATAAACGATAGAAGGGTTTGCTTAATCTTGTTTTGTTTTCTGTGATAAAGAGCAATGGATGTTCAAGCTTTTATCTTTATTCTTTTATCTTTATTGTTGCGAACTGAGCTCATTAGAAACTTTATTCTTTTGGTGTATTTCTGAATCATCTTCAGAGGGTGATGCCTCTGTATTTTTGAAATAATAGTTAAGCCAGTTTTTAAGATAGCCTAACCAGGCCAGTTTTGCTTTAAGTTCTATATAGGTCTTTTGCGGCAATGGACGACCTGATTTATAGCTTTTATTTGCCTGTGATTGCAGCTGTTTTTCAAGTTCGTGTACTTTGTTTTCTATTTCCTCCTGATTTAATCCGACAATGGATAGAAAAGGAATTTCGATGATTTCAGGAAAATCAGAACAAAGACTGCCATTCCAACTTAATATTGCTTTCCACGATTGATTTTCAACGTGCCCCTTGTTTTTGCAACTATCATCAAGACACTCCACCCAGTAATCAAAGCGTTTCTTATCAGATTTAGGCGATTTTTGGGGATTCTTAATTAAACGCGCTTCACAACCGCACGTGCAAAAATTTATTTCAGGATTAAGAAAAAGATCCATATGTTTTAATAGATGCCCGAATGATGTATCAGTGAACTAAAGAACTTGCGTCGCAGGAATTTTCGTATTTATTAACACCTACGCCTTTATTTTCTGCGCAATCGCAAATTACGTAAAAATTAAAAATGTTCAGTCTATGAACCGCGTAGTTGTTATATTGATAACAGCACTTTATAAAAAGTCACCGCCTGACTATATAAACCAGAATATCAAAAAAGGTATTACTCAGTTTTGCTCAGATGGCGTGAATTTCTCTTAAAAAACTACTCGCACACCGTTGCATCAATTTCAGAAAGATACAGGACGCAGCTCTTGCACGTGTTGCCTGTCGAAATTAGATGCTCAAAGAATTTAATGGTCACTAGAAATACTAGTACACCTAGGTAGTATTTCGCAATGTATTATCACTGACGCGCACTGTAAAAGTTGGAAGCGGATTTTTAGTTTTGATCGATGCGCTTTAATAAGCAATTCACACAATGCGCGGCTGCGTCTAAAGGAACTTACTTTGCTGCTAAAATATAATACAAAACATGGCACAAAGCCATTAACAGGAGAGATGTTTTGATATCCAGGGTCATTCAAGAAGCAGGCAAAGTAATTCTAGGTAAGGAGCATCAGTTAAAATTATCGATTTCTTGTTTGTTTGCCCAAGGAAATTTACTGATTGAAGATCTTCCTGGAATGGGTAAGACGACATTGTCGCAGGTGCTGGCTCAGGTGATGGGGCTCAGTTACACGCGTATTCAGTTTACCAGCGATTTACTGCCAGCCGATATTTTAGGCGTATCAATTTATGAGAAAGAGACGGGGACATTTCAATTCAGGCCTGGCCCCGTTTTTTCCCAATTAATTTTGGCAGATGAAATTAATCGTGCCACCCCTAGAACCCAGAGTGCTTTGCTTGAGGCCATGGAGGAAAAACAAGTCACGCTTGAAGGAATTACACGACCCTTGCCTCGACCCTTTTTTGTCATTGCAACGCAAAATCCTTCGTCACAAATGGGCACATTTCTCTTGCCTGAATCGCAACTGGATCGATTCTTGATGCGTATTTGCTTAGGGTATCCCACAAAACAGGCCGAAAAATCCTTACTTAGGGGGCAAGATAGCCGCAGTTTGATTAAGCGTTTGGATACGGTGTGTACGCCTGAATACCTGATTGAATGTCAATCGGCTATTCACACCTTGTTTCTTTCAGAATCTGTGATTGATTACATTTTAAGACTGGTGCATTTCACCCGGGAGTATTCTGGATTTATCTGCGGCCTTTCACCCCGAGGAAGTATAGCCATCGCTCGCAGCGCTCAGGCGTGGGCGTTTATTCATGGGCGCGACCATGTATTGCCCGAGGATGTACAGGCAATTCTGCCAGCGGTTGTTGATCATCGGGTGATGACCTTATCAAACACGGGAGAGAAACGCGAAAGCGCCAGTGCTCTTTTGCTTGCGCAAGTGCCGGTGATTGCAAATTGAGAAATCGGTGGAATTTTATTTGAACGTGTTAAAGGACATAAAACGATTTTCAAAAACGCGTTTGAATCTTTGGCTAAACAAACGTATTCCGCCAGCGGACAAAATCACCCTTGATCATCGCCGTATTTTTATTTTTCCCAATGCGTACGGATTTTCTTATTTGATCGTGGTGTTTATTCTTTTTCTGGCGGGCGTAAATTATCAAAACAACTTACTTCTGGCGTTTTGTTTTCTTTTAATCAGTCTTTTTCTTAACGGCATTTTGAATACTTATCGTAATCTCTCTGGGCTGACCTTAGAGAATGTGGGCGCCATGCCTGTGTATGCGGGCGAAATAGCGCATTTTCAGGTACGTATTTCTCGTTTGGATGCAGGTGATACTCATTCGTTAAAACTAGCCATTCCTGGGCAGGCGTGCCAGATTTTGACCTTTGATTCTCAGGAATTAAATGATGAATCTACGCAGCTGCAGCGTGTGTTGCTTCCCTATCAGACCTCACAACGCGGTTGGTGTCATGCGGAGCGCATTTATCTTTATAGTGTTTTTCCTTTTGGATTAATGCGCGCCTGGTCGTGGATTGATTTGAATTTAAAGTGTTTGGTTTATCCGCGACCTTTACCGTATCTATTTAACGAGGGAGGCGATGATCTTCCGGGGCAGCACGCGTTTAACAATGTAGCGGGTGAAGAAGATTTTGCCGGACTAAGGCCCTATAGAACAGGGGATTCCCCCAGACAAATCGCGTGGAAGGTATTGGCAAAAGGAGGGGGCTTGCACAGCATTTTGCTTACTGGACAAAGTGGCGAAACACAGTGGATTGACTGGAATAATTGGCCCTCGTTGGATTCTGAAAATCGTTTATCAGTTATGTGTTACTGGGTGCGGATTTTTTTTGAACAACATCGAGCCTTTGGTATGCGACTGCCCACAATTGAAATACCACAGGGCAGTGGCCGGATTCATTTTCAAACCTGTCTGCAAACATTGGCACTTTTTGAAACAGCAAAGGATGCGTAGGTGAGCCGCATGGTGAAGGAGGACGTGTCGGGTATAGAGCCAACTACGCTGGTTTTTCTGTTGATTGCTCACGTGTCCGTGTTGTTGCCGCACCTTCAAACCTTACCGGTGTGGATCAGTTTGATGAGCCTGGCCTGTTGCGTGTGGCGTATTCAAATTATGAGAAATCCATGGTTTATGCCGGGAAAGTTCATGCGCATAGCCATCGTCGTATTGGGTTTTACAGCAATTTATTTTGAATATCACACCGTGATCGGGCCCATGGCCGGTGTTGCCTTGCTTATTCTGGCGTACAGCTTCAAATTGTTGGAAGCCAGAACGCAGCGTGATGCGTATCTGGTTATTTTTTTAGCGTATTTTGTGGTAGCAACCGCATTTCTTTTTGATCAGGCATTTACCAAAGCCTTATATCTGTTGTTTTCCAGTGTGTTAATTAGCGGTGCCTTGTTTTCGATCAATCAAACGGATTGGGGATTTTATCGTTCCTATAAAAAGGTAACGCAGCTTCTGCTACAAAGCCTGCCATTGATGATTGTGTTATTTATTTTTGTTCCCAGAATTCAACCCTTATGGAGCATTGCATTAGACTCTAAACAGGGCCGGATGGGTTTAAGTGATGAAATGAACCCGGGTGATATTTCCAAACTAATTGGCAGTGATGAACTGGTTTTTCGAGTCAAATTTTCAGAGGCTATGCCACCCCCTTCTTTGCGTTATTGGCGTGCTTTGGTGCTTGATAGTTATGATGGCAGACGCTGGACACGTCATCGTGAGGCAGACGATTCAGATAGCACTAAAAATTGGTTTGAAAGTTATCGTTCATTTTTTGCCGAACTCGATCAAGATTCCGCAAAAAATAATTTTCTGGCGCGTTACCGCTATGACATTGTAATGGAGGCCAGTCATCAGAAGTGGCTGTTTGCATTGGACTGGGCTTTTCCCTTGAGTGAGGGTGTTACGATTAACCCGGATTACCAGCTCAGTGCATCCAGGCCCGTTGATCAAGCCTTTGTCTACAGCGTTGAAAGTGTCATGCTCAAGGATGAAACCATTCCGGGTGACTGGATGCAGCGCAACATGAACACGGCGCTTAATTTGCGTCTTCCCGAGGCGAGTAATCCGCGTTCAAGCGCGTGGGCCAAACAGCTGCGTCAACAGAGTGATTCCGATGTGGCGTTTGTTCAATCACTCTTAGCACATTTCCATATGCAGCCCTTTTTCTACACACTGCAACCGCCCTTGTTGGGCATCAATGCTATTGATGATTTCTTTTTTTCAACGAGAAAAGGATTTTGTGAACACTATGCCAGTGCGTTTACGTTTATGGCGCGCAGTGCGGGGATTCCGGCGCGTGTTGTGATCGGTTACCAAGGGGGTGAGCCGAGTCGTTTTGATAATTATCTGCGAATTTATCAATTTGATGCCCATGCCTGGTCGGAAGTATGGCTTCCACCCAGAGGCTGGGTTCGGATCGACCCCACATCGGCGGTTTCACCGTCGCGGGTAGAGAAAGGGATAGAATCAGCATTAGAAGAGGATAGTCAGAGCGCGGTCAGCGATGCAGTATCCTGGTTGCGTTACCGTCATTTACCTTGGTCCGCTTACATCCGCCACGGCACAGATTATTTGCGCATAGTATGGATACAAAAAGTGGTGGGCTATAACACTACGCAACAGAGCCAACTTTTCTCAACATGGTTCGGCTCCAACGAGTTACGAACCACCATGCTGGTCCTTTTGGCGAGCGTCTCTTTGAGTTTGAGCGGCGTAGGGTTGGCACTGTTTTACAAGCGGGGGCGTAAAAAACTCAAACCCGAGCATCAGATGTATGCCGCTTTTTGTAAACGCCTGGCGACACAGGGTTATATCAAAAATCCCGGTGAAGGTGAAAATGATTTCGCCAAACGGGTTGCCTTGCATCGCCCTGATCTGGCAGCGTCTGTGCAACATATTACCCGGATGTATAGCGATCTGGTTTATTCTTCTGCCTGTAACGATTCTCGCACGCGTACTGATGCCTTGGCTGAATTAAAGACGGCAATCAAACGATTTCCGCTGAACAGAACATTCAGCTATTACCTGAAAAACTAGGCCTCTAGCGTGTTTTTTG
>DAIRVL010000086.1:0-10322 GCA_036802845.1 Pseudomonadales bacterium
AAGCCGAAGGCGAACATTACCGGATAAACGGGTCCAAAATTTTTATCACCAATGGTCAGCATGCGGAACTTGTGATTGTGGCCGCTAAAACCGATCAACAGAAAGGCTCAAAAGGGATGTCGCTTTTTCTGGTCGACACCACATTGCCCGGTTACAGTCGTGGCCGCAAGCTGGACAAAATGGGGCAACACGCGGGTGATACGTCGGAATTGTTTTTTGACAATCTTGTGGTGCCCAAGTCAGCCATACTCGGGCAGGCAGGCGAAGGTTTTATCCATTTGATGAATGAATTACCCAGAGAACGGTTGATTATTGCCATCATGGGTCTGGGTGCTGCTGATGGTGCCTTGGAATGGACCATCGATTATGTGCAACAACGTAAGGCCTTTGGTAAATCGATCAGTGATTTTCAAAATACCCGCTTCAAATTGGCAGAAATGAAAACGGCCATTGAATTGAATCGCGCGTTTATCAATCAGTGCATTGATCAATACATACATGGCACGCTGAACACCACCATGGCTTCCATGGCCAAACTCGCCGCCACCGAACTTCAGGGCCGTGTCACGGACGAATGTGTTCAGCTGTTTGGTGGTTACGGTTATATGAGTGAATACCCTATATCACGCGCCTATGTCGATGCCCGGGTTCAGCGTATTTACGGGGGTTCGTCAGAAATCATGAAAGAAATTATCGCCCGCTCGCTGGTAGGGCGTTAAAGCATTTTCATCCCCCCAGTGTCAAATGTGATTAAAACAGCGCTTACTTACGCATTAAAAAAGCCACGTGGATTTCTCACGTGGCTTTTTTAACACAAGGAATAAAGATGCGCCTTGTTCACTGTCCTAACTTAACTCTCAGCCAAGATCACGCGGCTTGCGAATAGGTACTTTGCTCAGCGTTTTCTTTGAGTGACAAGGGATGGAAAAAACCAAACGCAAACACTTGCAGGCCATCCATAAGGATGGGTTTGCCTGAGTTACGATTGTTATTCATAAACATCAAGGCTTCAAAATTATGAATAATCACGAGCGCAATAAAACCTATATTTAAATAAAGTCCTATTTGCGGATGCAAATTGCTCCAAAATACAGGAATGAACATATTGCTGGCGAGAACAGCCCATGTTGCGAGTGTTGCGGCTTTGCCTATCAGGATAAAATTCTTCATGTGTGCTCCTTATTATCGATTGATTTGAATTTATTATTTTCAGAATTTCTGAAACGCGGCAGCTAAAAAATAACTATCTGATGCCTTTCGTTTTTTATAAAACCCTACAAAGGCAAGGATACTCCAAAGCCTGGGCAAAGATAAAGTACGCTACAACAGAACACGGAGGATGAAATTCTTGCTGCTGCAAAAGGAAAATTTATTATACTTCGACCACCAGGTCGACGAGTCCTGGCTTTGATCATGGTTCATGAATTTCCAGAGCCTGTTAAACACTATCCGCACAGCGGCGTTGCTGCCCAAAACACGCATAACCCCAAACTCAGGAACAACTGTCATGACACGTCCTTGCACCCTTACATCGCTGGCATTGCTCGGTTTTATTTTTTTTAGTGCGACTTTTCAGGTAAGCGCCACATCGTTGCCTCAAGCAAAAACAAACATACCCTCCGATACGTTAACCAACGAAACCCCGTCGCCGCTGATTCCGGAACAAGACTCCACACAATATATCCAGAAACTTCAAACCTTGTATCTCAAAAATCAGGCGGATCAGGCACTGCTGATGCACATTAACAGTTTGCTGACAGACTATAGTCTCAGGCCCGCACAAACCATCACCAAAACAACACAGGCACCTGTTGCGCGTTATTCGCTGAGTCACGATCACCAAGGCAATCTGATCACCAGTCGTCAGTCCTACGCCCAAAATACGCAGCAAAATCAGCAATCGGTCATCAACACCACAAAAATCAATGTCTACGGCATTGATCCCTATATTACTTACCGCTGCGCTAAAACCAGCCAAAGCTGCTGGTTACGTTCGCCTATTCAGGGTTCGCAGTGGATAGAAATCAGCCCCAATGAAGACACAGCCAAAGAACTTGCCTATGCCCTCACGGTGTTAATCAAACTCTTGCAAAAAGAAACACACCGGAAAATGTTCTAAGTAAAACGCTGCATCAACCCAGCACAAAAAACTGTCCGGCACTTTCAACACCCAAGACCTGGCGCTTGTTCACCTGCCGTTCTTGCGCGTTCTCAACCAGTTGATAAAAAACATTGCGACTGACCAAGGCCTCCAATCCATTTCTCACTAACACAAAAGGCTTGGGTTCATCATTTTCAGGATTCACTTCCACACGCAAAGGATGCTGCGCATCAGCTATCACACTGTCACCCACATTGGTGGCAAACGTTAAAGTTTGCCCGCGAGCATCGTGTTCAACCTTCAATGAAATAGCGATAAAAGGCGCCAAATCAACCTGTATCCGCCACTTTTCAACCGGCGTTACCAGATAATAATCATCGTCTTCACGGCGTAAAATGGTTGAAAACAAACGAACCAAGGCGATACGATTAATTGATGAACCCTGATAATACCATTGGCCATCTCGGGCAATGCGCATGTCCAGATCACCACTCAAGGGCGGATGCCACAAATGAATGGGGGGCAATCCACGGCTGGTTTTTATTGCCTGTTCAGCGCTTTTAATCAAAGTCGCCGCAGACGGCTTGGCGTGATCGGTCATAACCTGTTCCCACAATAAATATCAAACCAGCCGTTCATCTTGAACTCAGGTCTCTTGCCAACTGATTAAAAGCAGCCGCACTTAGGCTTGCCGGATCATCACCCCAAAACGTCAGATAACCACTTTGTGCCTGCACATCAATCTGATCGAGCAAATCACCACTACGTACATTCACCAGTTTGACTACAAAGCGTATGCGTTTCATGCCAACTATGGTATGGGTGTCGTCCACAGACCACGCCTGACCATCCCAGCTTGTAGGCAAGAGTATCAGCAGATAATCTGCGCCTGATTCACGTGCCGATAGCAGCGCCTGACCTTCACCTTCCATGATCCGACCACGCAGCACCTGCTTAAAACGTGACTTGAATGACGTATCGGCCTGACGCAACCACTGCCCCATCAGCTGCGGGTATTCCTCACTTTCTACGCTGCCACTATCAATCAAAGGCAAATAGATCACTGATTCAAAAGGAATCACCAGGTTTCTTTGACGATCAATACGATAATGATCGGCAATTCGGGCATAACCCAACACGCTATTGGACTGCGGATAAATGGCACACCCCGCCAGCAATAACACCAGAAAACAAGCACTGAAAACTTTCTTCATAAATAGTTGCTTTAAACAAGCCCTTAATAAAAAATGAAACGTCCTTTTTCAACACAGCAAATAAACAAACACTTTCGGTGCAGTCATCTGTTAAGCCTGTTGGTTTATAGCATTTCTGCACGGACTCGTCAGTAAAATCACCATGATGCTTACACTATGAATCTTGCAGATGAATTTCCTCTGGATCCTGCTCTGTGCTATCTCAATCATGCCGCTGTTGCGCCGTGGCCCAAACGAACTGAGGAGGCTGTTAATCGCTTCAGCCACGAAAACACACACTGGGGTGCCACCCATTATCGCAACTGGCTTTTGCTTGAAAAACAACTGCGGGAACAATGCCGGATGCTTTTGAACGCAGATGACAGTAATGACATTGCGCTGGTAAAAAACACCTCGGAAGGTCTGTCCATGGTTGCTTACGGCCTGACATGGCGCGCAGGTGACAACGTCGTTATCAGTGATGAAGAATTTCCCTCCAACCGTATCGTTTGGGAGTCGTTGCGCACCAAAGGCGTTGTCGTCAAAGAGGTGTCGCTCAAGGGACTTAATCCGGAAGCAGATATCATCGCTGCAGTTGATCACCAGACGCGCCTCATTTCCATCAGTTCAGTTCAGTATGCCAGCGGTTTTCGCCTTCACCTTGAAATTCTCGGCGCCTTCTGTCAGCAGAACGCCATTCTTTTTTGTGTTGATGCCATTCAAAGTCTCGGTGCCCTGCCGTTTGATGTACAACAGATTCACGCAGATTTTGTTATTGCCGATGGTCACAAATGGTTACTGGGGCCGGAAGGTCTGGCCGTATTTTATTCCAGCCCCACGGCGCGCTCCCAGCTGGAAGTGAATGAATATGGATGGCACATGATCGAGCATGCCGGTGATTATTCCCGTAAAACATGGACAGTGGCCCCGTCAGCCCAGCGTTTTGAGTGTGGCAGTCCGAATATGCTGTCTATTCATGCCTTGTCCGCCAGCCTGTCCCTGCTTTTGGAAGTAGGCATAGAACAGGTGCATCGGCAATTGGATGAGAACATCAGCTATTTGATTAAGAAGCTACAAGCTCACCCACATATTGATATCATTTCGACACAACAACGGGAGCGTCGCGCAGGAATCGTTACCTTCAAACACCGCACACTCGATAGCAACAATCTTTACCAAGTCCTGATGACCAAACACGTTATCTGCGCCCATCGCGGTGGAGGCATTCGCTTTTCGCCCCATTTTTATACCCCCAAAAACGTTATTGACCGGGCCATAAACGCGATTCCTTAAAAAAACACGTCATAAACTGGCAATTTCTAAAACTTCGTCAATACTGGTAAATGTAATGCGTTGATTTTCGCTACTCTATATTTTGAGTCGTAAATTAAGGCGTTACGTCTAACTCCTATTGGTCTTTATCCAGCGCACCTTCAAGTGCGCTGGTTTTTTTACCCTCGCACACAGCCCCTCATTAAAAAACCCGTTTACTCTTCAAATACGTTTATTTAAATACGCTGTCAGTGCTTGTTTTAAGTGACGTAGAAAGCGGCTTAATGTACGCAATTACATCGTATGAGTCGGTCGGTCAGACTGTAAGGCACCCGCCAGATAGGTTTCGATTTTTTTGCGCGCGGTAACACCTTCATCATTGAATTGGACACCAACACCCGTCGCGCGTGTACCGCCTGCTCCACGCGGGGTAATCCAGACCACCTTGCCCGCCACTGGAATTTTTTCTGGTTCTTCCATTAGGGTGAGCAACAAAAACACTTCATCACCCAAGTGGTATTGTTTGCTGGTGGGTATAAACAAGCCCCCATTTTTCACAAAAGGCATATACGCTGCGTAAAGGACAGCCTTATCCTTAATAGTGAGTGATAAAATACCACTTCGTGCGCCACTCATTTCTAAACCACTCCAGGGGAAGGATGCCTCCAGGCATTCAAGGCAACTGGGACCAACGGATCGTGAGCCCCTCTAACATTAAAAGTATATTAGGGTTTCCTTCATGAGCAAGTAACAAATAACTCTCAAGCACGGCTTCACTGAAATAAAACAGGCTGTCGCGCTCAATTGTATCGACAATTCGACCCAATACCGGTGCCAGATCCTGATTCACAATCACCAAGCCCTGGCTTAGTTTCAGGCAATCCAAGGTCCAGCTATAAAGCCATAACAACAACGCTAAAGGCGGCACGCTCTGCCAAGTGTTGGCAACCATCAACTCTTCGACTTGGCGTAATCGCAGTGCCAATAATTGTTTGGCAATCACCTCGCGCTGATCCAGCCACGTCCACTGTTGAGCTTCCTTCGCCGCAACAGGTGCTCCGCCGCTGAGGTTCAGCAAGGTCTGAGCCTGCTCACTTGAATTAACCAGGGGAGCAAGCCACTGCAGCGCTTGTGCGCTCGGCGGCACAACAAAACGAATCATCTGACAGCGGCTTTTGATGGTTGGTTTCAGCGAGCCTGCGCTGTGGGAAACCAGGACAAACAAGCTTTGCTCACCAGGCTCTTCGAGCACCTTGAGCAAAGCATTGGCGGCCGACTCGCTCATTTGCTCTGCATTAGCGATTACAACACAACGATAGCCACTCAGTTGTGCCTGCTTGTTCATGAAGTCGCCCACCTCACGTATCTGATCAATAGAAATATTTTTTTTCTTGGGCAAACACTCAATGACTTTAAAGTCAGGATGATTGCCCGACAGATACAACAAACAGCTTTTGCATTGACCACAGGCCAATCCGTCGCGAGGCTGACGACACAAAACACGTTCAACCAGCACTGCCGAGAAATTCAATTTACCGACACCTTGTGGCCCCAACAACAACAGCGCATGAGGGAGGCGATTCAAGTTCATGCGCTCACCTAGCTGTTGCCATTGAGTTTGTTGCCATGGAAAGGGTTTGGCAGGAATTTGCAGGCTGGAAAAAGTACTCATCCGAGGTAAGGTTCCAGTATTGAAACAATATCCTGTTGCACTTTGGCCAGTGATTGCTTGGCATCAATGACGGCATAGGAATCAGGCATCGCCTTTGCCCGCTGAAGATAGCTCTCACGCACCCGTTCAAAAAAAGCGATATTTTCTTGCTCGAAACGGTCAAGCGCTCCCCGCTTCAAGACCCGTCGCATGCCAATTTCAACCGGCACATCCAGCAAGATCACCAAATCAGGACGCAAGTCACCTTGCACCATCCGTTCTAACTGCGAAATGGTGTCCATGTTCATCTGCCTGCCACCGCCTTGGTAAGCAAAGCTGGCATCGGTAAAACGATCAGACAAAACCCATTGGCCAGAACGCAAACTGGGTTCAATTAAGTGCTGTAGATGTTGGGCGCGAGCAGCGAATATCAGCAACAGCTCCGTGTTCGCACAGATTCTTTCGCTACGGGGTGTTAAGAGTAAAGATCTGATTTCTTCGGCAAGAGGAGTGCCACCTGGTTCACGCGTGACTATCAGATCTATATTCCTGCTCCGCAGAAAATCGTTAATAAAAGATAGATTGCTACTCTTGCCCGCTCCTTCTGCTCCCTCCAGCGTAATGAATACGCCTCGTTTCTCTGCGCCCATAATCTATACAACCCTTTATATTCAATGCCTAACAGCAGGAGCGGAGTGGTAATCTTCTTTTCTTTGTAATTGATATTTTTTAACCGCGATAGAATGCTCCTCCAGTGTTGCCGAAAAATAATGCCTACCATCACCTTTGGCCACAAAATAAAGAGAGTCTGCCTCTTTGGGATGCAGGCTGGCATGAAGTGCATCACGTCCTGGCAAGGCAATCGGTGTAGGGGGTAAGCCAAGATGCAGGTAGGTGTTGTAGGGCGTATCTGTCTGTAAGTGCTGCCGAGTAAGATTACCGTCAAAATTGTTTTTCAAGCCATAAATGACCGCAGGATCCGTTTGTAACAACATGCCTTTTTGCAAACGACGCACAAACACGCCGGCAATTTCAGCCCGTTCTTCCGGAACCCCTGTTTCTTTTTCTACTATCGAGGCCAGAATAAGCGCTTCGTAGGGCTGCGTTAAAGGTAAACCATTCGCGCGTTTTACCCACGCCTTTTTCAATTCGTCCTCCATACGGTCATGGGAACGTTTAAGAATGCTGACGTCTGTATCTGAACGGACAAAATAATACGTATCAGCAAAAAACAATCCTTCGGCCGATTGTGCTTCAAGCCCCATGTTTACCAGTAATTCATCGCTGTTGATATCCTGCAATTCATGTTTAAGCTTCGTTTCCTTGGCGAGGGCATGCAGCAAATCAGAAACGGTCCAGCCTTCAACAATCGTAAAAGCATGTTGTATTACGCGACCATCAACAAATTGTTTAAGTATTTCAACCGGCGTTTGACCGCTGAGCAAACGATATTCACCCGCTTTAATTAAAGGTGCTTGCCCGCTCAAATAACCATATAAGGACAAAGTCAACGCGCATGGAGACGAGATAAGGCCTGATGCATGTAATGCTTTAGTCACACTGAACAAGGATCGGCCGGTTTTAATTTCAAATTCTACGGGCGATTGAGAAAAGACCACCGGTGTGAATAAACTCCGATAAGCCCAGGTCACCAAGAGCCCCGTCAACGTTAGTGTCAGTGTTAGCGACAACACCACTATCCATTTTTTACTGGTCATGAGAGGGCTCTATCCATTGCTGCAAACATCGAGTCATGCGCCCTACAGGCCATGAGGCAGCATCGCATTGAATCACGGGCCAAATACCAATCACACTATTACAAACAAACACTTCGTCCGCCTGCATTAGCTGATCAATCGTAAATGGCTCGACCTCTAATGCCTGAATACCCTTCCTGGAAGCTCTGTCCAAAATCACAGCCCGCATCACTCCAGCCACCCCGGCCTGCTCAATCCTGGGCGTCAATAACACACCCTGATGCACAATAAAAATATTGCTCATGGTGCCTTCAACAATACGTTGTTGCTGATTTAACATTAAACCTTCCTGGATGTCCGGATTATCCCACTCACTTCTGGCCAGTACGCAGTCCAGCCGATTTAAATGTTTAATCCCGGCCAGAGAAGGATTAACACTGATTGGAGTAGAGCACAGTCGGATGCAAATGCCAGACAGACTGCTTTGCTGACTGCGCGATGAATGCTCAAAAAGCATCAAAATCCGGGTGTATACGTGATGATTTGAAAAACGATACCCTCTGTCACCCATACCCCGAGTAAGCATAATTTTAAGCACTGATAGACAGTCTGGTACCAACAAACCCTTACGCTCTGACTCAAGCAGAAAGGCGGCCAACTCGGCTCGAAGTAATGCCTCATCAAAAGACATTCTTAAACGATTCGCACCTTGTCTCAAACGCTCCAGGTGCCTTTCTAGATAACAAGGGCGTCCGGATTTTAACAACAGCGTTGCAAAAAGACCATCGCCATACGTAAGACCTCTATCCAGCAACGACACCGTCTGACTTGCTTCACCATTAACCCATGCATTTTTCATGATTCTCTCTATATTCTTCTTTCCACCAAATTACCAACCCGGTTTCCATGCAATGCTCGGTCAACAAAAAAAGGCCGCTAAACATTAAATCATTTAGCAGCCTTTGATTCTAACCTGTGTCGTCATAATTTTACTTATGACGCGTAAAGAAAGATTTACTGGTTATTTTTGATGTAATTGATTGCAAGACCTACAGTGGTAATTTTCTCGGCCTCTTCATCAGGAATTTCTGTTTCAAATTCTTCTTCAAGTGCCATAACCAACTCAACTGTATCCAGTGAGTCTGCGCCAAGGTCGTCAACGAAAGAGGATTCTTCTTTCACCTCTTCCAGATCTACACCCAACTGCTCTGCCACAATCTTTTTTACTCGTTCTTCTATTGTACTCATAAAATATACTCTCTTTTCCTGGAAGCTTCCCTACGACAATGGTCGGTCGCAAGTGTAGTAAAACAATGGTCCGCTAATCAAGCCACAAACCATCGCAAAAAGGTTTTTATTAACCCATGAACATGCCGCCATTGACATGAATCGTGGAACCTGTGATATAAGAAGCCGAATCAGAAGTCAGAAAACCAACTGCAGCAGCCACTTCTTCCGGCTGACCCAAACGTCCTAAGGGCACTTTCGTCAACAGCGCCTCCTTATGCGCTTCGGATAATCCATGTGTCATATCCGTTGCAATGAATCCTGGCGCCACGGCGTTAACTGTAATATTACGAACGGCTATTTCCTGAGCCAACGCACGCGTAAACCCTTCGAGTCCACTCTTGGCTGCCGCATAATTACATTGCCCCGCATTACCCGTTGCACCCACAACAGAGCCAATATTAACAATGCGCCCCCATCGTGCCTTGGTCATACCGCGTAAAACAGTCTTGGTCACTCGATAGAGCGAGGTAAGATTGGTATCAATAACCTGATCCCATTCATCCTCTTTCATGCGTACAATCAAATTATCCCGCGTAATACCGGCGTTGTTGACGACAATCAGTGGCGCACCAAATCGATCCTGAATTTCTTTTATACCTTCTTCAACCGATGAGCTTTCAGTGACATTCATCACCAGGCCGTCACCTTTGAACGAGTTGGCTGCCAAATAAGCCCGAATGCCTTCTGCACCTTGCTCTGTAGTAGCGCTACCAACCACGGTAATACCTTGGGCTGCCAGATTAAGTGCAATCGCTTTACCAATGCCACGACTCGCACCTGTAACCAGCGCTACTTTATCAGTGAGCGACATACTCTCTCCTTTTATCCCTCAGTTATTGCCAACGCTGAATGCAGCGCTTGTGGATCCTGTAATGACTCGCCCACAAAGGTTTTATCAATACGTTTATTCAGTCCTGTCAGCACCTTACCAGGACCACACTCAAAACCGGTATTAACTCCCAAAGCAAGCAAGTGCTGCACGCACTTGACCCACTGTACCGGGCTGTACATCTGACGCACCAGCGCATCACGAATGGCATTCGCCTCTGTCTCAACGCGGGCATCAACATTATTAATCACTGGAATACGTGGACTTTGAAAATTTATGGCGTCCAATT
>DAIRVL010000087.1:0-10267 GCA_036802845.1 Pseudomonadales bacterium
TGGTATCTTGAACTTCATGTGCAATCATTTCGCTACTGGTCGCACTGAATCCCAGTGTCAGAAACTTGCTCTGAAGCTCAGTGATCATCTTATGATGCAAAGGATTGTGTTCTTGTTTTGATTTTTGCAGCTGCTCTTTTAGATCATTCAGTTGTTTTTTTACCAGGACAAGTTCATTTTCATAACGTGATGACAGGTCACTTACATATTCCGTGGTGGCTTTTTCTTCTGTTTTTATTGGAACGGGTATAGGCGTGTGTAATTTCTCAGCCGGCTGACCAGTGGGCATTTTTGTATCACTTCTTGTCAGGCTCGCCGGTGCAGGCTGTTGTGCATTGTTATAGTAATCGTAGGCTGACTGTCTTCGTTGTCCGTACTCATCACCTGAGTTTTCGACATTACTTGCATCGCCTCCATTTGCAGAGGCCATGACACGCATTTCTCTTACTTGCCGCTGTGCACGTGAATCAACTGCATTCTGAACAGCGGAAAATTCACTTTCCTGCGTTCTTGCTTGAACAAAACCTGAATCAGCAATAACAGGATTGCTTAACACCGCACCGGCTTTAACAGATGCCTTGTTTGTTGTTTTGATAGGCCGTAGCGTTGTTTGCGACTCACCAGGTATTGCTGCGGCAACCTCAACACCCCCGGGAACTTTTTTGTTGGCCAATATAATGGCTTCAGCGCCCATATCATCACGCACCAATCGCAATGCCTGCCGCATATCTTCTGCAAAAAATGTTTTTTGCATCATTGTGCCACCCCTAACAATGTTATTACGCTGATAATTAATGTTTTCAATTTAACTTTTACTGCTTACTCTATTCGCCAATTGTCGAGACGATCGTGACCTGTTTGTCGCTTGGCACTTCGTAATACGAAAGCACATGCATTGATGGAACTGTATAGCGCACAAAGCGTGACAACATAGGTCTGACACCGGCACTCACTATTAAAATTGCGGGTTTCCCTTCAAGTTCCTGACGTTGTGCGGCGTCACTGAGTGAGCGTCTTAATTGTTCCGCCAGGCCAGGCTCCATTACAGCATCACTTTCTGTTCCACCCGATTGTTTGGCTATCTGTACAGACTGGAGCAACATCTGTTCCAAGTTTGGATTTAAAGTGATAACAGGCACTTCGTTACCTACGCCATTGATATTCTGGATAATTAATCGTTGGAGTGCGATACGCACCGCCGCCACCAGAGCGTCGATCTCTTGACTCCGGGTCGCCTCCTCCGCCAAAGATTCGGCAATGGTTCGCATATCTCTGATAGGAATGTTCTCAATAAGCAAGGCTTGCAGCACTTTGAGCAGTTTGCTCAGGGGAATCAGTTTGGGTACCAGTGACTCCACAAGTTTGGGCGATGTTTTGGCCAATTGATCGAGCAGTTGTTGTACTTCCTGATGCCCGATAATTTCATGCGCATGCATTTTCATGATCTGATTGATATGCGTAGCCACAACGGTACTGGCATCAACCACGGTATAACCTAAAGTTTGCGCCTGCTCGCGTTGACTGGTATCAATCCACACTGCATCCAGTCCAAAGGAGGGGTCTTTACAGGCAATGCCTTTTAATTTGCCAAAAACCTGCCCCGGGTTAATGGCAAGTTCCATGGCCGAATGTATTTCGGCTTCACCCACGGTGACACCCATCATGGTGATGCGGTAGGCATTCGGCAATAAATCCAGATTGTCCCGGATGTGTACGGTGGGCACTAAAAAACCCAATTCCTGCGAAAGTTTTTTCCGTACCCCTTTAATGCGACTCAATAACGCGCCGCCCTGGTTGGCATCCACCAGAGGAATCAAACGATAACCCACTTCCAAACCCAGCATGTCCACAGCTTGCACGTCATCCCAACCTAACTCTTTAACTTCAGGCGTTTTAACGGGGCTCAAATCGCCGGGTGTTGATTCTTCTTCGGTCGTTTTCTTTTTTGTATTCTTGAGTAAATACGCACCACCACCAATTAAAAGTGCCAACGAGAGGAATGCCACGTGTGGCATGCCGGGCACCACACCAATAAGCGCTAAAATCGCGGCACTCATATACACCGCTTTTGGATTGCTAAACATTTGTGACGAAATCTGCACGCCCATTTCGCCCGCACCAGACACGCGTGTCACAATGATGGCCGACGCAGTAGACAGCAACAGCGACGGTATTTGTGCCACCAGACCATCACCAATGGTCAGCAAGGCGTAATACTCAATGGCTTTATCAAAACTCAAACCATGCTGCACCATGCCAATAATCAAACCACCGATCAGGTTGATCAAAAGAATTAAAATACCGGCAATAGCATCACCACGCACGAATTTACTTGCACCGTCCATGGAGCCGTAAAAATCGGCCTCTTGCGCCACTTCAAGCCGTCTTCTTTTCGCTTCATCCTGATCAATAAGACCGGCATTCAAATCGGCATCGATCGCCATTTGTTTACCGGGCATGGCATCAAGGGTGAATCGGGCCGTTACTTCTGAAATCCGGCCCGCACCTTTGGTTACCACCACAAAGTTGATAATCATCAAAATAGTGAAAACCACGATACCCACGGCAAAATTTCCACCAATGACGACATTACCAAAGGCTTCAATGACTTTTCCTGCGGAATCTGTACCGCCATGTCCGTGCATCAGCACAACACGCGTTGACGCCACGTTTAACGCCAAACGTAACAGGGTGGCTACAAGAATAATGGTTGGGAAAACCGCAAATTCCAGTGGCCGGAGGGTGTAAATTGTCACCAGCAAAACAACCAGTGAAATGGCAATATTAAAGGTGAAGAAAAAATCCAGAAAAATCGTTGGCACTGGAAGAATCATCATGCCCAGCACGATAACCAACAGTAAAGGCGCGCCCAGGCCGGCCTTAATACCACTTACAAAGTCGTTAGCAACCACGGCCATACATCGAATATCTCAATTAATACAATAAAAGAATGTCGGTTTTTTTCTTAACCTTACACGTCAAAAAAGCGTATGTGGCCAGGAAAGAAAAACAGATTACCTCACGCTGAACGTCATAATATTGACCTGTTAGACGCAAAAATCAGTGAAAACAGCGTGCGTTAATATCAGTGCAAATTCTTTGCCTGGAATGGATTATCTGAACGAGGAAGGGGAAACATAAACAAGGGGATTAATCAAAACGCATATTTTCTGGCACAAATACATTATTTACTTCATCTGGCAAGGCGCCCTTGCCTTGCATATAAAGCTCTAGTTGGTAGACATAGGCCAGGACCTGTGCCACTGAAACATAGAGATCGGAATGAATTTCATGACCAATGGCGGCTGTGTGGTAAATGGCTCGCGCAAGCGGTGGCGCCGCCACAATTACAACGTTATTTTCTTTAGCTATTTCGCGCATTTTGAGTGCGATAGCGTCGACCCCTTTTGCAACAACCACAGGCGCACGCATCAGCGTATTATATTTTAATGCCACAGAAAAATGTGTTGGGTTTGTTATAACAACATCGGCCGTGGCAACATCGGCCATCATGCGCCGTTGTGCCATTTGCATTTGTAATTGCCGTATTTTACTTTTGACTTCGGGTTTACCTTCAGAATCTTTCATTTCATCTTTCACCTCCTGTTTGGTCATTCGTACCTGTTTGTTATAGTCCATAAGCTGGAATGGAACATCAATGGCGGCAATCAATAACAGCGAACTGCATAATAATAAAAATGACCACGCACAAATTTCAGCGCCGTTAACGATGGCTGAAATAACATCCTGATTTGCTAAAAAAATAATTTCTGGCAGATAGAAATAAATAATAAACACTGAAAAAACCAAAACGACAACAAATTTTGCAAAGGCTTTAACCATTTCCATCAAGCCTTTGACTGAAAAAATACGTTTCATCCCTTCGATAGGATTTAATTTTGATAATTTGGGTCGCACACTATCGATGCTAAATAACCAACCGCCTAACATCGCCGGCCCCAGAATACTCGCAAGAAAAAGAATAATAAAAACCGGGATGAGAACCAGCAGTGCATGCTGGCTGCTGTTAATTAAATACTGCGAGGCGCTTTCAAGCTCAAAAATATCATGCCGTGAAACCGTATAGGATTTTCTGAAGATATCACTCATTGCCTGAACAATACTGGCACCCGAGGTAAACATTGAAATGGCACCCGCCATCATCACCACCGCCATGCTTAATTCACGCGAACGCGCAATCTGCCCCTTTTCCCGCGCATCCTTCTTTCGTTTTTCGGTGGGTTGTTCGGTTTTTTCCTGACTGGAATCATTTTCTGCCATTGCCGCGCCCTGCACCCCAGTTTAAATACGCCAGTCTCTGTATGATTCTAGAGATACATAAGATCAAGTAATTCGCTGAATATGGCGTCAAATTGTGGCAACAAAATACCGAGTGTTATCCAGATAATGACCATGCCATAAATAATAGTGAAGGGAAAACCAATGCTGAAAATCTGCAATTGTTGTGCGGCACGACTCATGACCCCAAACGCGAAGTTAACGACGTACAAGGCAATAATTGCAGGCAAGGCTATTTTTACCGCATTTTTAAACATCCAACTGAGTGTTTGAGTTGCATGCTCCAATATCGCCAGATCAAAACCCGTGCGATCAATCGGAATTGTTTTAAAACTCTCAAGCATAATAGCAATTGTGATCAAATGCCCATCAACGGCCAGATACAACAAGGTAAATACCATAATGTACAATTGGCCGATGGTCACTGTATTTACGCCATTCACCGGATCCATCATCATGGCAAAACCCATACCCATTTGCATGGCAATAAGTTGTCCGGCGAGTGCGGCAATCTGAATAAATACCAACACCATAAAACCCAGAACAATCCCAACAAGTAATTCTGAAAAAACCAGAGGAATCATTTTTAAACTGAAAGGTTCAATCATGGGGATGTGCTCAATATGGCCCAGTGACACCCACGTGATTGCAAGCGAAATAATCAGACGAATTCGCACACTCACAAGCTGGCTTGCAATAACTGGCGCAAGCAAAAAGAAACCTGAAATGCGCATAAATGGCAGCATAAATCGGTTTAAATTAAGAATTAAATCCTGATAACTCAGATCCATAAAGACATCATCGTCATAACAAGATCAGCTCCACAGCTCAATCATCTAACCATGTCCGGCGCTATTAAAATAATTTTTTCGGTGAACTGAAAAATGCGATTGGCAATCCATGGACCCGCAGTAACCAATACCACAAAGGTGATAATAAAACGTGGCAGAAAACTCAAGGTTTGTTCATTAATTTGTGTTGCGGCCTGAAACATCGAAATAATCAAACCCACAACCAGACTGGGCAGTATGGTAACGGTGACAATAAGAATCGTAATCAATGCACCTTCTCGAAAAATATCAATCACAAATTCAGGTGTCATAGAGGAATTCCTATCAAGATTTATAAGGTGCCAAAACTCGACGCAAGCGTACCCATCACCATGGCCCAACCATCAACCATTACGAACAGCATAATTTTGAAGGGTAATGAAATCACCAGAGGAGACAACATCATCATACCCATGGCCATTAAGATACTGGCTACAACCATGTCGATAATCAGAAACGGAATAAACAATAAAAAACCGATCTGAAAAGCCGTTTTAAGTTCACTGGTAATAAATGCCGGTATTAACACCGAAAATTCAACATCTTCCGGTTTATCGTATTTTTTATTTGTTTGCGACATGTTGATAAATAATTCAAGATCACTCACCCGCGTTTGATTCAGCATAAAACGATGAAAAGGTACCGATGCTTTTTTCACGGCATCCAATGTTGTGATTTGATCATTCAAATACGGCTCAAGCCCCACCTTGTTCGCCTCATTCAAAACAGGTGACATCACAAAAAATGTCATAAACAAGGCTAAACCAATAAGAATCTGATTCGATGGGGCCTGGTTCAGGCCAATCGCCTGACGCAAAATTGAAAACACAATAATGATGCGTGTAAACGAGGTCACCATCATCAGCAATGCCGGCAAGAATGACAGCATTGTCATCAGCACTAGAATCTGCAGCGTAACGGTATAGTTTTCTGTGCCATCAGCCGCTTTGGTCAGCGTTAACGCAGGAATACCTAATGAATCCAAGGAGGCCGCATAGCTGTTGCTGGCAAAAAAAATGCCTGCCAAGGTAAACAATACAAAGCTCAGTCGTCGAGTGAGTGAATTCATTTAGCACTCCCTGAAAGCAAGGCTTGTAATTTTTCGGCAAAATTTGTATTCGCTGAAACATCGGGCTTATCATCACTTGTTACATGCGCCAGTTTTTGAATCAGGTTAATCTGATGACTGGTGACACCCAAAAGAATACGCTCATTTTCAACCTTGATAATAAGCAGTTTTTCTTTTGGACCCAGCGAAAAACTTGATTCAACCTTAATAGCATTTGTTGTATGCATTGCTGAAAAATTCAAACGTCGCATGAGCCATGCGGCCGCAAAAATAAGTGAAACAATAAGAATTAATGCAAAGCCGACCTGTACATAGTACGACGTAGGAACACCCTCATGTTTTTTGAAGGCAAACTTTTTGTTATCGTCAGCACTAAGCTGCGCAGGAAATTGTGCAGCCCTTGTGATTGCAGATGAAACTGGCAAGGTCTCATCCGCAGCAGGCGAAATTTTATCAGGCCTAAGGTTTGTAATTTCCTCAGCCAGCACAGCAGAATTTATCTGCATTCCAAGGAATAAAAGCAAAAAAACAGGCATTTTAGTAAATGCATTCCTTGCAACAAGACGCTGTTTTTTTAATATTGTTATCATGTTCAATTTATCTTCTTGATCCGTTCAGCCTGACTGATGATATCCGTAAGGCGAATCCCGAATTTTTCATTAACCACCACCACTTCACCATGGGCTATTAATGTGCCATTGATCATCACATCCAGGGGTTCGCCTGCAACTCGATCCAGTTCGATGACGGAACCCTGATTGAGTTGCAATAAATTTCGAATATTAATTTGCGTTGTGCCCACTTCCATTGATATGGTCACAGGAATATCAAGAATTACATCCAGATTTGTCCCTTCAGCCATTTCACCAAAATCAGCTGATTTATTCGAGTTTCGTTTAGATGTTTTGCCACCCTCATTAAATTCATCCAGGGGGGCTTGCTCAATTTTTGTTGCGTCAACATCTTCTTGTTCTTCTAAGGCCCTGGCCCATTCATCGGCCAGAACATCATCGCTAAGATTTTGATCATTGCTTGCATCGCTCATAGACCTTGAGCTCCTGATTATTTTGGTACTGATTTTTTGAATTTAAATTTACTGTCTTCAACTTTTGCCTTAACAACCGGGGACAAAACCTTCAAGGCCAGATTTCCATTGCTGATTCCCAGTTTTGTTCTAAATAAGGGCACACCATTGGCGGTTAATGTAATTGATTCAGGCATGTCGATAGGAAGTACATCGCCTACTTTAAGATCTCGAATTTGTCGCAAACTTAGTTGTGATTCGGCTACTTTGGCATTAATAGGTACATCAACCGTTAAAATTTCTTCCTTGAGTGATTTGGCCCAACGCTCATCTTTATCATCCACTTCACTTGTAACACCTGCATCAAGAATATCCCTGAGCGGTTCAATCATCGAATAAGGCATGGTGAGATGCATTTCACCACCACCACCATCAAGTTCAATATGAAACGTACTGACAACTACAACTTCACTGGGTGTAACTATATTAGCCAGGGCCGGATTAACTTCCGAATTCATGTACTCAAAATCAACATCCAGTATTGCTTTCCAGGCTTCTTGCATATCTTTGAATGCACGCTGCAGCACCATTTGCACCACCCGAAGTTCCGTGGGTGTAAATTCCCGGCCTTCAATTTTTGCGTGACGTCCATCACCACCAAAAAAATTATCCACAAGTTTGAATACTAACTTTGCATCCAGAACAAACAGTGCCGTGCCGCGGAGCGGTTTTATTCTCACCATATTCAAACTGGTGGGCACATATAAACTATGCACATATTCGCCGAATTTGATGATTTTCACCCCGCCCACTGAAACATCGGCAGAACGTCTTAGCAGATTAAACATACTCACCCGCGTATAACGCGCAAAACGCTCGTTAATCATTTCGAGGGTGGGCATCCGGCCACGGATGATTCTATCCTGCGAGGCAAGATCGTATGACTTCACCCCCTCAGCAGGTTTTGAATCATCTTCATCAATGGCGCCACCATCTACACCATGCAGAAGCGCATCAATTTCATCTTGTGAAAGAATATCCTGAACTGACATAGTTAAATCACTGCATCACAAAATCGGTGAATAATACGCGCTCGATCGTAAGGGTATCGTCCGCTTCTTCTTCCTGAAGAATACCTTGTACTTCTTCAAGCGCCTTTTCAGCCAATTCGTTTTTACCCGTTTGAGTTTGCAATTTGCTAAAATCCTGGCTGCTTAATAAAACAAGTAAATTGCTGCGTATTAATGGACTATGGGTTTTTAACATCTCATCAATGCGCGGATCACGATGCATAATCGATATTTTTACTTGCAATAAATGTTGTTTATTATGTTCATCCTTGAAATTAACAACATAGGCAGGCTCCAGTGAGAAATAGGACGCTTTTAATTTTACCTGTTCTTCTTCGGTGTGTTCCTCGTCCGTAGCGTCTCCGCTTTTAAGAAAATACGCCGCACCCCCTACGCCCATCAATAACACTAAAATGCCTACAATGCCGTAAATCACAAGAGGCTTTTTACCCGCCGGCTTTTTTACCTCCACATCGACCTCAGGCACCGCTTCCTTCTTAGCCATAACAATCTCCTTTTCTAAGCTAAATACACCAAAGCAAAACGCAAGCCAATATTATCTTGGCCAGGCACAAAATTTATTCTATTTAATATCAAACAGTTATTTAATTTTTAAAGAAAGGGGTTAATTCTTTTAACGATAGGAATAGTTCAATGACAAGCATTTGACACACGAATGGCCATTTGAAAAACATATACGCCATGTAATTGACAGTACTGCGTGTATTTAAATGTGCTATTTATTACACGCATCAATCCTGCGGGCAAAGATCTGGATCTCTTCGATGCATAATCTATAAAAACAACTGGCAGGTGTTTTATACAAAATAATCAACACGTCCCTTTTTAATAACATTAAGCACCTCTACCGCGCTTTCATCACTTGCTGATGCGTTATTATCTTTTCTTTCAGTTTTTGTAAAATAATTGGCTTGTTCACCCCCCTTTGAATGACGCGAATGGTCTTTAACATTCACATCACCCAGTGACAAACCACCTGACTCAAACATTTCCCTGAGTTTTGGAATCGCCGATTCAATCGCCTCTTTTGTGGCAGAATGATGCGTAACAAATTCAATCGAGGAGGCATCACCCTGCAATTGCAGTTTTATTTCCAATGGACCCAGGTTGTGTGGAATTAAATTAAGACGGGCGGTGCTTCCTTTCTGATTTACAAGCAGCAGTGTTTTTTCTGCAAGTGACTCGCCCCATTTTTTATGGGTTACCGGAATTTCCAAGGTATCGCGCAGTGGGACTTTCGTATGAGTGCTTAATTTATTTAGATCAAGAAAACTCTTTTGATGATCATTTTTTGTTTGTGTGATTGAATCACCTCGGGTGCTTACTAAATTTTCATCACGCTTCGTAGTTAATTTTTCATTTGCGTTTGATAAACCAAAATTTTCAATCGCTTTGCTTTCTTTATTTCTTGCAATACCCAGCGACTCTAAAACCTTGGCGTATTTTTCATTGTTTGCATTTGCATCTTGTTCAGTGTCCTGTTTAGCGTTTTGAATAACATCAGCGGCATTTTTTGTACTTGTATCAGATGTTTTTTCTGAACTTCTCTTGTCAAGAGGTTTATCCGGATTGGTCTCATTGTTATTGTCGTCATCGTGGGCAGAGTTGATCGCATTTGACTGATCAGAGGCATTACCTGTATTTTGAGCACCAGGCATGTGTTGTATGGTGTTTTTTAACCCGTCGTTTTCGTTATTAGTGGCGATAAGTGCTGATTCACCGTCTTCAGTGCTCGCACTCTTATCGGTTGTGTTAGCGCCTGACTCCACTGCATCGGAATCAGACTTTGCCGCTTCGGCAAGAAGGGATTGTTCCGTCTGAATTCCAGTTTCTATATCAAGCACTGTGCCTTGTTCATTCTTGTTATCATCAGAAGCATTCTGAGCAGGCTTATTCACTTGATTATTTCCGGTCTCATTAACGCCCGCATCCAATACAGCCTCATTAAGCGCAT
>DAIRVL010000088.1:0-10139 GCA_036802845.1 Pseudomonadales bacterium
AGAGCGTATTAAACGTGTAGAGCGCCAATTGTACGCTGGTGTAGACATAACCATTTACCGCACCAATCATAAGTACAATGGGGAAAGCGATAAACGTTGGTTTCCAGATGTTGCTTATTTTGTCTATCCAGCCCCCGGATTTTTTAGAGGTATATTTGTTATTTGCAACAGGATTGGTATGCGTTACTTTGCGAATAAAAATGCTCGTTAACACCATCAATAATATGAAAGTGATACGACCCAATGAGTCATGGTGGGATTGGGTAGGTTGGTCCATGGTTGCCGTAATAATAAACAGCAAGGGGATAGCTGTTGGTAAATACCAGTTTAATTGTCGTTTAATAAGGAAAAGTTTGTCACTGTTCCAATGAAGGAAAATTTCACCCAATCCTTTTTTTCGGCATGTTTTATGAAAAAACAAACCAACGAAAAGGGCGTAAGCAAGCGAAGACAGTCCAGAGGCAATAGCATTACCATAAATACTGGGGGCGGGTCCTTGGGTCAGGCGCCAGGCAAGCAAAGAAAAAAACAAAGGGATGGGCAGTGTAACTAAAAGGGTCGTTATAATCATCCGCAGTCCATCGGTAAAATTTTCTTTTTCTGAGCCATGGGCAGTCGTGCGGTGAGTTTTTAACGTTATTTTGAGCCGATGTCCTACTGCAAACAGCACAATGATAAAGAACAGAGGAAGCAGCACAGAGAAGGTGTTGGCACTAAAATCAGTAATGAGATTGCCAAGGCTTCGTGTGATGGATGCGGGATTAACAAGCCAGAAAACAGCAGTTTGAAGCTGTTTAAAATTATTCAGTTTCAGTGATGGCGCACTTTGTACCCACAAAATGTGGATATCGATATAGTTGCGGTACTCACGAATCAAGCTGATCAGCGTTCGTTCGCCTTCCATAAGAGGAAAAAGATTTTTTTCGAAGTAAATGTCGTAGGACGAAATGAGTTCTTTCAGGTATCTGTCCTGTTGCTGATTCAGCGCATTTTGTATGGCATCAATCAATACGGTTTTATCGGCCTCATTGAGCGGGGGATCAAGGGTATTAACCAGCCGGATCGATTCGCGTTTTGAATCAACTAAAACCATGAGACGGTCTTCTATTTCAATACGACGTAATTGCACACGGTTGATCTCGGCGCGTCTTTTCTTCTGATTTTCAGCGTAAACCAAAACATTTGGCAGTTGCTTTCGCTCATTTCTGAGTTTCAGGCCAATGGCATCAGTTAAACCGATTTGGGTAATTTTTTCTTTTATACCTTCATAACGACGTTTGGTCGTATTAAGAATTTCATTAAGTTGTTTTTTTTCTTGGCTTAGCGCAGCCCTGGCGATTGAAATTTGCGCAAGTTCTTCAGCCAGCTTCTGGTTTTCAGTGATGATCTCTTTGATGATTGGATGAAGACTGTCCGAGCTCAGATTGGCCGCCTCGGCAATTTCCAGGGCTTTTGCCGCAGCTTCGGAGCGGGAATGGTTTACGATCTGTTCCAGGTCGTTGTAGTTGTTTTCAGCAATCAAAACACGTCGTTCGGCTTGCTGTCGGAGCGCACGGTTCAAATCGCGCAAATTATCATGGCTGAGACTTTCCTGCTCCAGCTCTTTAAGTACTTGTTCAAGATAGGCTTGCTCGGACAGCAAGGCGTCCTTTTGAGCGTCGGCCGTCGGGTTGGATGCGCTGGCATAGTTGGTGATCATGAACTGACTGAGTTCATCGAGTCGTTTGCGTGCAGTGAGCTCATTTTCGGTAATGGTTTGTTGACGGTCGTTGCGTTGTGTTATTTCCAGCTCAATGTCATCACGTGCGCGTTTGCTGCCTTCGAGTTCTTTTCTCAAGGTGTCCAGCTGTGCTTCGAGTTCATTCAGCGCCAGGTTCTTGTTGATTTTTAATTTGGCTGGCAAGGGAGCTGTCAGTTCTTGCTCAATCAGTTTTAATCTACGCGGTGCTTCTTGTGAGCGTTGGTATAAATCAAGCGTTCGGTCGATTGAGGCGAGATGCTTTTTTATAAAATCAGTGCGCTGGTATAACCAGGTTAATTCGTTTTTTTGTGCACTATCCGGGTTTTCAATTTTCTCCAAGACCCCAATACGATTTTGTGAGCTCTCAAGGGTGGTGGTGAGTTTTGTTTTGTTTGCCTTGTATTTAGACTCTAAAGAGGTGGCTGCCCAATTGGCAGGGCTAAAGAGCAGGCCGCATACAAGAAGTAGTAGCGCGTAAGTCAATGTAGGGATGGGTGAGCGTGCCAGTATGTGTAATCGACGATGCGTATTAGTTTCCATTGGATCCTGCAAATTGGGGGCTTGAATAAAGCGCTTGGTTGAATCGTATGAAATCATGGATTTTAGTGTTGTTTTGTTTATGATGGCAGCTGGTTTTTTAATCTTTCAGGTCTATTTTAAGGTGGAAATTCCAGAACAGAGTATGAAGGCTTGGATGTGAGATGAGAAGTGTTACTATGCAGACAGATGGCGCATAGAGATCTTTATCCATGAAAAATTCAGGCCTTTATAGACACATTGATATCTTGTAAAGTACGCAAAAAATACGCTTTTAAAAATAGAAAATTGATTGAGGTTGTTTAAATGTTTGATTGGGTCATGGAACCGCAAGCGTGGGTTGCGTTGTTAACCTTAACGTCGCTGGAAATTGTATTAGGGATAGATAATATTATTTTTCTGTCTATTTTGGTTGGCAGACTGCCTGAGGAGCAGCGTCAAAACGCGCGGCGTATTGGTCTGGCTCTTGCCATGTTAACCCGTATTGCCCTGCTTCTTGCCTTGGCATGGGTGATGAGCCTTGTTGATCCACTCTTTACCGTGTTGGCACAAGAAATTTCCGGACGCGACCTAATACTTATTGGAGGTGGCTTGTTCTTGTTGGCAAAAGCGACCATGGAAATTCACAGCTCCCTTGAAGGCGCTGAGGCAGAAATCAGTGGCAAACAGGTAGTGGCTGCTAATTTCTTTTCCATTATTATCCAGATAGCCGTCATAGATATTGTTTTCTCACTGGACTCGGTGATTACCGCAGTGGGAATGGCTGACCACGTTCCGGTTATGGTGCTGGCCATTGTTATTGCCGTGCTCGTTATGATGGTGATGGCAAAAGCCATTGGTGATTTTGTTGATACTCATCCTACGATTAAAATTCTGGCCTTAAGTTTTCTGGTGATGGTGGGCATGGCTTTGATCGGTGAAGGGTTTGATGCCCATATTTCCAAGGGATATATTTATTTTGCCATGGCATTCTCCTTGTGTGTCGAGATTCTTAATCTGCGTATGCGACGTAAAAGCGAACCGCTTAAACTGCACAAACATATGTCCGAAGAATAATTCGTCCCGTTTAATGGGTGCTTTTACTATTCCCCAGGCTTAACTGGAAACATATACCGACGGTATACGAACACCGCATTCAAAGTTGATGAGGTGTTTGCGTGGTTTGAGCCGTTTCCAGTTAATGCATTGATCATCTCTTTTGTTATTTTAAGCATGAGGCATCACTTGTTTAAATGCCGCCTGTGCGCATTTGCTTTCAGGTGATTACTTTTCAGAACATTACAAGGAACAGCATCATGCGCACATCCATTGTTTTCTTCCTGGTTATTACGTTTGCTGGAATACTGGGATGTTCTGCAGCGAAAGTGTATCAGGGCCCCACGCAGTCGCCTGAAAAGCTTGCGACGGTGAAGTCTGCGGTCAGCCTCTTAACGGCCACGCCTTTTGCTGTTGAGTTACGTAAAATCGATGGTGTTGCGGTGAGTAAATATACGCGCTCAGCGGCGCTACTCCCTGGTGCCCATTCGCTTGAGGTGGTTTGTTATCTTGAACGAGACGGTACGCTCTTACCTTACTACACAGGCCTGCAACTTGTTGTTGAAGCCAAAAAGGTTTATCAGCTTTACAGTATTCAACACAGTGATCGCTGCGAAGTTGCTTATGATGTGTCCTTAAAATAAGCGCGCTTAACCCTAAGTTTCATTTGTGAACTGAAGCGGTCCAGCCCAGATAGCAAGCACCACGCAACCTTCTTCACTGATAATGGCGTGGCGGCTTTGGGGTGGGCTGGCTAACAAAGTGCCGGATTGATGACAGCCATTTGCATCGCTTTGTGAGCCTTGCAGCACCAGAATGTGTTCGTAGCCGAGGTGTTGATGTTCAGGCACCTGTGCGCCGGGCGCATAGCGTAACAAGGCCGCGGCGGGACCTTTGGCGGGTTGTCCATAAAGCAGATGAATTTCAACGCCCACGCGCAGGGCTTGCCAATCTAACAGATCGGGCTGAGCGGCTTGCTGCAGCAAGCTCGCAAACACCAGGGTTTGTGGGCTCATTTTTTCAGCCCGTCTAGCAGCGCTATCGACGTAGAAACGGCACCAAATACGCCGCCTTGCATTTTGATCATCTGTAGTGCTGCCAAATGGTTGTTATGATCAGTGGCGCCGCAGCAGTCTTCGAGCAGTAAACATTCAAAGCCCCGGTCGTTGGCTTCGCGCATTGTGGTGTGGACGCAAACATCGGTGGTAATGCCGCTGAGAATCAGGTTTTCAATGCCACGCACGCGCAGCAGGAGTTCCAGGTCGGTGGCGTAAAATGAACCTTTGCCCGCTTTGTCAATCACCGGCTCGCCGGGGCGCGGGGCCAGTTCCGGAATAATAGCCCAGCCCGTTTCGCCGCGTACTAAAATGCGCCCACAGGGGCCCATATCACCAATACCCGCACCAACTTGTTGCGAGCGCCAGCGTTTGTTTTTGGGTAAGTCGGACAGGTCGGGACGGTGGCCTTCACGGGTATGAAATATAGAAAAACCTTGTGTTCGAAAACTGTTGAGCACTTGTTTAATGGGCTCAATTGGCGCGCGGGTTAGGGCTAAATCGTAACCCATCTGGTCGACATAACCTCCGTAGCCACAAAAGTCGGTTTGCATGTCGATTATGATCAGTGCTGTGTTGTCAGGACGTAAATCGCCATTAAAAGGCCAGCGATACGGATCTGCATTGATATAAATTTCAGACATAGAGTTTCTCTTGTTTGTATTTTTCTAGATAAAATCCGCATGTCACATTATTTACTTGCGGGCCAGATAGGTACGCCAGCCACCAAACTGCGTAATGTTAAGCGCTGTTTTTAGAGCATAGGGCTCGCACAGAAAGCCTTTTTTCCATGATCCATCTGCAAGTTCTATGCTACCAATTGTCAGCGGGGGTGGAATGTTGCTGAGAAAGGCACCCATGGCGGCGAGGGGCAGGGTCCATACTTCGACGTCGATGGCTTTGCCGCTTTGGTCACGGGCTAATCCGGGTCTGGGTGGATTAAAACCGTTTAGGGCATAAAGATGGTAGGCAGCAGCGGTTGAGTTTTTTTTCAGAAATTGTCCGCCAAGTGACACTAATTCCTTGTTCAGGGGCAGTCCTTGCATGTGACCACCACAGACCACCAGCTCCAAGCGTTCTGTACTATCGATGCAGGTGAGCGTTGGAGTGAGTGCGAGCGGCGTGCGACTGGCACCTAGGTAGTCACTGGTGGCGCGATGGAGCCGGTCGCCAACAGCCAGCAAAGAATTATCCTTGCCGGCAGGTGCTTGAAGGGTGACGCCAAAGGGTAAAGCGTTTGGCAAAAATCCGCAGGGCACCGCGACGGCGCACAGATTTAGCAAATTTAAATGATTGGTATAAAAACCCAGTTGGTTGTTCTGAAGGATAGGCTCTGCAGCCACGTCGTTGCGGGTGGGCGTAGTGCCCACGGTTGGCGTAAGAAGCAGATCAATGGTCTCCCACACAGGCCGAAGCACTTGTTTGATGGCTTGCAAGCGATATTGCGCTTTAAAGGCATCGCTGGCAGAAAAGTGTTCGCCGGTGGTTATGACTTTTTTTACTGAAGGATCCAGCGCGTCAGGATGCTGGCGAATGAAATTTTCCAGCACGAGATAACGTTCACTGACCCAGGGTCCTTCGTAAAGCAGCAAAGCGGCTTCTCGAAAGGGTGCGTAATCGACTTCAATAGCCTGTCCACCCAGTTGTACCAAGGCTTTAATGGTATTCTCGAAGGCTCTTGCGCTGTGAGTATCACCAAAAAATTCCCGTTGTCCGGGTAATGGGACACCGAATCGGAAGTGAGCCAAGGTGTTTTCGTTATCAGCGTAGACTTGTGAGTAAGGGTCTGTGGCATCGTAGCCTTTAATACTATCGAGTACCCGTTTTGCATCAGCACAGGTGTGGGCAAAAATGGATACACAATCCAGGGAACGACAGGCAGGCAGTACGCCAGAATTACTCACCCGTCCAAGGCTCGGCTTTAAGCCGATCAGATTATTCAAAGCCGCAGGCACCCGACCGGAACCGGCCGTGTCAGTGCCGAGCGAAAAGCTGACCAGTCCTTTTGCCACCGCAAGGGCCGAGCCCGAGCTGGAGCCGCCGCAAATGTAATTGGCATTGAACAGATTCGCGGGTGAGCCGTAGGGTGTTCGGGTGCCCGTTAGCCCGGTAGCAAACTGATCCATGTTGGTTTTGCCTACCAATACCGCATCGGCATCCAGTAATTTCTGCACAACAGACGCTGTATGCTCGGCGATATAACGAAAGGCGGGACAGGCGGCCGTGGTCGCCATACCGGCTACGTCGATATTGTCTTTAACGGCGAAAGGTATGCCAAACAAAGGCCCACGTTCTTTTTTTGCGCAAAGCTCCTTGGCTCTTTCCCGCAGCGCCTGATCAGGCACTTGACTGATCCATAGGGAATCGTCAGCCGATACATGGCGCTGGGTGATTATTTTTTCGATGATCGTATTTGGCGAAAGTTTATGCGTGTTGATGGCCTTAGCCAGATTACTGACATCAAACATGTCCAAGGTCTTGTCCTGCATCGAGTAATTTGGAATAACGCTGCTCATTACCAGATCCACTTCACCATGGCTTGTGGTGCATCTTCATCCATGCCGTTGATGCCAAATTTATTTCGCCAGATCTGATATTCAATTCCCGCCTGAATTTTTCCCTCACCCATACCGGTGATTTTGCCGACATCGACCAGTAATCTGGGCGCAGTGATGATGTTTTCTTTAATAGGGTCTTCGCCCCAGGCATAATCAAAAAAGCCTTCAAATACCAGAGGCAGTGTGCTGATGTTAAACGGCAAACCCCAGACTAAGGTTAACTGTTGGCCGGTGTCGACGCCGCTGGCCCGGCTGTTGCGCACATAAAGATTTACCTGGAAAAATTGAAAATGGGGAATTTTAAGATCAACCGCGAGGCCATACAGATAGGTTTGCGCCACCGGTGCTTCAGGTATTTCTACCGTGGAAGTGAGCAGCACATCGGCAATGGGTCCCCAGACAAGTTTGCTATTGAATAGTTTACTGAATGACAAGCGCGGTGAAATTTCACCGTAAAATACCGCAGTGCTTTCTTGTGTGGTGCCGAAGACGTCTCCTTCATTCAGGGGATTGGTGATGTCTACAAAAAAGAAATTGTCGCCGTATTTCCAGACGTTGAAGTGTTCGACGGTGATGATGTCTGATTTATCATCGTCACTGAAACCCCCTCCTGGATTAAAGTCGGCATAACTTGAACCGTGGAGATACTGAATATTTGTGGTAGAAAACACCGCAGAACCTGCCTGAGTTATTGGTGATAATGCACACATAGATAAAATCAGCGTAAGGATTTTGCACTTGTTAAGAGCGAATGGTTTTTTTGGAGCGGGAATTTTATTAAAAATCATCATAAACAGATCCTTTTTAAGTTGAATAAACATGGCTGTGATTTTATGAGGGCAATGTTTCTTTACATGAATGATTGTTTCGTTGGATTAAGTGCAGTCTCTACGACAGGCGCGGATTGCTTTTCGGTAAGATGATCGTAGGCATACAAACCCACGGCGATCACAAAATAACTCAGCGCTACCGTTGGGCTTGAAGCAATGCCAATAGCTTCGCTGTGCATAAACCCAAAAAAGGTGAGCACACTACCGACCAAAGAAAACGTGGCAGCCTTGCTAAAAGAGCGATCAATCAGGCAGGCAGTGATTCCACCCAAAATCAGGCTGACCAATATCGCACCGCTGCCGAGCACTTCGAGGCCCTGATAAAGCACGCCGGAGCTACCGAGTTTGTCGAGACCCACTGCGGCTGCATTGGTGCCCGCAGCACCCAAGGCCCCGTCGATTTGCAGTTTTCCCCACGCGGCGACTTGTGGAATCAGGGCAAGCACAACGGCGGGCGCGTGGGCTTTGGGTGTTTCCTGAAAGGCTTGGGCACCGATAAGCATGCCGATGTAAAGCAGGATGGGTAAAATGGCAACGACAGGGATCAGCGCCATGAGAATGGAGATAATGCCCAGCCACGAAAGCATGAGTACCATTACACCTGTGGCGGCAGAATAGCCAATACGGCCGCCAATGGATTTCCAGCCAGGGTGACCAATGTACACCGCATTAATAAAGGGGTTGCCTAACAAACAGCCCACAAGGCTGATAATGCCGTCGGCGGTGAGCACCCGGGTGGTAGGGAAGTGGTCGCCGCCGGCTTCGGCACTTTCGACGTTGTCCATGGCTTCTACCAAATCATAAATGCCGAATGGAATGGCGGTGACCAGAATAACTGAAAGGTATTCGAAGCCGCCAAAAACATGTCCAACAACGGGTAGTGGCACTGAAAAACCAAAGTCAGCAAAGGAATTTCCCAGTTTCTCAACGCTCATATGGCCAAAAGAAAAACCCAGTCCGAGTCCACCCCAGGCAATCAACGCACCGACTACAATGGCCACGAGTCCTGCGGGAATGCCGTTCCAGTAACGCGCACCGCCTAACCAGCTGGCTAATAAAATGGCCAGACAGACCAGACCAATCACTGGGTCCATGTACATTTCCAAGGCAGGTCGAATGGAAATAAAGGCAATGGCCACGCCTGCAAGCGCACCGAGCAAGGCGGCTCTTGGGGTGATTTTTTTAATATAGGGCGCGAGAAAACCGCCGATCATTAACACAAAACTTTGAATAAATACCCAGGTGAGTCCCGCTTCCCAACCTTTGATGGGGTCACCACTTTGGCCGGCGATGGGCATCATAATCACAAATACAACGACAAACATATGCGGCACGCTGATGCCAGAGGGCAGGGCACAAACGGTGTCGCGTTGTTCTTTTTTTGCTAGCTGCCAGGCGAGCCAGGCGTAATACAGTGTCGACAAAAAAAGCATAAAACCGGTCGCCGGCAAAATGGTGCCAAAAATAAGATCGTCCGGTAATTTCAAGACATAACGCATTAATGCTGTTAGGGTCAGCAGGTTAACCAGAATGTTGGTACCAAAACCAAAGAAAGCATTCCAGTCGCCGTTGGACCATATTTTTGGGGTAAAGGCGCTTGAGTTCATAAGGTTTTCCTTTATAAAAAAGTAAGTAAGGTAATTACACGGTTTCATTTTTTAAACGGGCACACACCGTAGCTGAATCTGCCACCCAACCGAAAATACCCCCTTGGGCACAGATCATTTCCAGTGCTGTTGCATGAAACGTCGGGAAGTACGACCCGACCGCATCACTCACCACCAGACATTCAAAGCCGCGATCGTTGGCTTCGCGCACCGTGGTGTGTACGCACACTTCGGTAGTGACACCGGCAACAATCAGACTTTTAATAGCTTGGTTGGCGAGCAGTAATGACAAATCCGTTTGATAGAAGGCGCCTTTGCCGGGTTTATCGATCACCGGTTCACCCGTACGCGGGGATAATTCAGGAATTATGTCGTGGCCCGCTTCACCACGTACCAAAATGCGCCCCATGGGACCCATGTCGCCAATGTGTTTCTCGCTTTTGCCACGCATAAGCTTGCTTGGTGGTGCGTCCTTAAGATTGGGGCGATGCCCCTCGCGCGTATGAATAATCAACAGATTCTTGCTGCGGGCCATGTCCAGTAAAGCCCTGCACGGTTCAATCGTGCTGCGCAGCAAACTGACATTGTTGCCCAGCATCTCACCAAAACCGCCCGGTTCGAGAAAGTCGCGCTGCATGTCAATAATCAATAGCGCCGTGGTTTTAAGCGTGATCTGCAAAGGGTAGGGTTGTGCTTCGATGGAGATCATCATTTTCATTTCCCACGTAGAAGGACATAAACAAAGGCGCTCAAAAGCAAGGTGTCTTTCTCCTACT
>DAIRVL010000089.1:0-10083 GCA_036802845.1 Pseudomonadales bacterium
GCGTCAAGGTGATGTCATCGTGGGTGCAAATCGAATCCAGGTAAACACCTTGCAAGAGTTCCAGAAAGCTCTGCAACGCGACCCCAGCACGGTGCTCTTGCATATCAGTCGTGGTGGTGGCTCTTTTTATCTTGTTATCCGTTAAAACGCGTGCGCTTAAACAAATAAAACAGCCTCAAAACAGGCTGTTTTATTTCTCCGGCTTATTAACCCACTACTGATAATACGGAATAGTGCGTTGCAGTATTTGTGTTACCTGATCATCAAGATTCGCCATACCCTTGAGCTGTAATTGCAAGCGTAATTGTCGGCTGGGTTTGACTTCATTAAATTGTTCTTGCAAGTAACGGTGGTTAAGCAACTTGATTTCTACACAGCAGTTCTCATATTGCACACCTATCAGATTTTCAATGCTCAAGTCACCTTCCAGATTCGTTTGATCCTTAAGGTTATAATGCCAGTAACCCAGGATTTTCCATTGTGGATGCAGCGGCCACACAAAGGCGAGTTTTGACTGCTGTGATTGATCATAGGCATTGGACGTATTATTCGGAATCTCCCGGGAATAAAGTTCCAAACCCAGCAGCTGACCGGTGTCGCCAAGATACGTCACGCCAAGACTGTTGGTTTCATTGATATTTTTATCACTGTTCCAGGTAAACCCGCTATTTATTAACCAGTTTTGCGACAGGTGCATCATCATGGATCCCGAAATGGGCGATGACTCCGGGCTGTCTTGATTGGGCAGCAGTCGTATCGCCGGATCCTCAATAAAAAAGGCCTGTCCCAGCGACAAACTTAAAAGTTCGTTGCCGGAGTCCTGGGACGAGATATTGCTACCAAGACCGATGGACACCTGGTTGTAATCGGCGATTCTATCCCCACCACTAAACCGGCTGTCACGAAAAAGTTGGCTGTAGTTAAACGTTAATTCACTGGAATCGAAGTTAGGCAGATTTTGCTGATTCTTTTTCGGTGAATAGAGGTAAAAAATACGTGGATCAAGGGTTTGACGATAGTCTTTTTTCCCCCACTCCAGATCGCGTTCGAAAAACAAACCACTGTCAAGACTGAACAGCGGAACGGTCACATCCTCGCTTCGTTCGGGATGTATCGTGCTGGCACCATGCTCACTTTCAAGCCAATAACTTAATTGTTTTACTTTGATCGTGGGGCTGATATGACCCCATGGCGAACTAAAGGTGGCCTGAACACCCGGTTCAACACGCAGCCTATCGCCTTCGGGATTTGCAAGCACAGGGTCATGGGTTTCGCGGGTAAAATAGGCATTTTCACTCTGGAGCAACAAGTCAACATGCTTGGACAGGGGGTAATGACCGCTCAGAGCCACCATCGGTAATTGCGAATAAGGCCGATCGGCAAGGGGAATATCGTCATCAATCGTCTGAAAGCCTTTCACGCCGGTACTTAGTTGCCAATAGGTATCGCTGTATATCAGGCTGGCTGAGCGGTCAAGATAGGTTTGTGTGCTGGTTTGAAAATCATTGCCAAAATCGTGGAAGTATTCTTCATCAGACACATAATCGGCGTTAATAAGCGACGAAATTTTTGGACTGTATTGCCCTGCATGGCGCAGGCTGACAAACAAACGATCGGGATCAACGCTGTCCAGCGTGGTGTTTTGTGCTTTGGCGGCCTGTTGGGCCTGAATAATCTTGGCGTCGTTATTGAGCGCGCTGACCGACAAGGTGTTGTGTCCAGCCTGATTAAGGTAACGCAACTCATTTTGGAAAAGTGTGCCGCGACCGTTGATGTAACGCGGGCTCAGGGTGGCGTCGTAATTAGGCGCCAGGTTCAGATACAAGGGAACCGAAACATCCATACCTCCAGCGCTGCTGGAAATCGAAGGGAACAACAAACCCGTTTTGCGTCGATCATCAATAGGGAATTGTATATAGGGTAAATACAAGACCGGCACGTTGTAGACCTCTACTCTGGCATGTTGCGCAGTGCCCCAACCCGTGGTGGCATCAAGTTTCATTTTGTGGGTACGTAATTGCCAAATGGGGTGTTCGCTTGGCGGGCAACTCGTATAGGTTCCCTCGCGAATCAGGGTGGTATCACCTTTGCGTCTGATTTGTTTGGCGCGACCATGTGCATGCTGCGCATGCATGACATAGGTCGTATTCCAGAAATCAAGCTCCCCCGTATCCAGATCAAGATAGGCATGATCGCCGCGTAACAAAAACCCGGGTTCCCGTAACAAAATGGAGTCGGGCAAGGTAATGTTGTTTTGATCAATACGATAGATGATGGAATCGCTGTAGAGCCGAAGACCCTCATAGCGAAGGGCGACATTACCCAAGAATTCGGTCGAGACGCCTGGAATGTGCGTCACTTCGTTTGAAAACGCGGTGACCTGTGACTGTTCAGAACCATTCGCCGGTGTCAGCTCATCGCTTTTAACATCGGGTTCGAGAAAGGCACCTTGGCAGTAAGCCGGAATATCGGCCAGTCGAGGATCCTGAAGCGCCCCGAATTGTGCTCTACTCACCCAGTCAAGATCGGCGTAAGGATTGGGGTTTGTGTCTGCATGCGCGGGCATGACACATGCCACACCGAACTGACAGGCCAACAGAGCATTCACTATAATGGAGATTCTGGGCCGCACGTCGTTCCAAAAATGAATAATAAGAAAAAGATCAGCGCAACACCGCATGTCCCATGATGGGTCGCAGCGAGCCTGGTTCAACATTATCACGGAAAATAGCCACAAAGGCTATTTGCAAGCAAGGCAAAGGACACTATCTTAACCCCTGGACTGGCGCCGAGCACGGTGGTTTGCACCAAAACATGAGCTCGTGCACGAAGCGCCTATTTTTTAGCACACAGTTGGAATTGGATAATTCATGCAAGCAAGAGCGCTTTTACTGCAACAATGGGTGGCTGAACAGCTGGGTGCAGGAACAATTTCCCTGCAACCGGTGTCCGGGGATGCCAGTTTCCGCCGTTATTTCCGGGTAAGCCTGCCGTTGAATAACTCTGTTACCACCTTGATCGCGGTGGACTCCCCGCCTGACAAGGAAAGTAATCCGGAATTTATCCGTATTGCCCAGGCTTTATTTGCCAAAGGATTTGCGGTCCCTGAAATCAAAGCGGTTGATGTCGCTCAGGGTTTTATGTTGCTGTCAGATCTGGGTGATCGCCTGCTTTTGCCGGAATTGAATGAAGACAACGTGGAACAGCATTACCAGACGGCGATGAGCACCTTGTTGCGTTTGCAAAGTTCGATTAAACCCAACGACTTATCCTTGCCCCAGTATGACCAGTCACGGCTGCTCAGTGAAATGACGCTCTTCATCGACTGGTTCATCCCCTGTTATCTCGAATACACCCTCAGCCCCGGACAAGCACAGGACCTGCGGCAAGGATTTCAACTATTGGCCGCCAGCGCACTGGAACAGCCGGTGGTGTTTGTGCACCGTGATTACCATGCACGCAATCTCATGGTTCTTGAAGCCGGACAGCAGGCCATGATTGATTTTCAGGATGCGCTCTGGGGTCCCGTGACCTACGATCTGGTCTCTGTATTGCGCGACTGTTATGTGCGTTGGCCACGCGAACGCACCTTGCATTGGGCAAAACAGTACTTTGCTGCGGCCAGCAAAGCCGGTGTGCTGCCCTCGGCATGTACGGAATCACAGTTTATACAGTGGTTTGAATGGATGGGTGTGCAGCGCCACCTGAAAGCCATCGGTATTTTTGCACGTTTGAATTATCGTGATCACAAGCCGGTCTATCTGGGTGATATCCCGCGCACCTACAGCTACATGCTTGAAGTGACGGCCGCCTATCCAGAGCTCGCGTCCTTGCATCGGGTGCTGTTAACGCTGGCGCGTCATTTGATGATTAAAAATCCGACCGCTGCAACGTGGTTGCAAGCCCTGTTATGAGGTGTGCATGAAAGCAATGATTCTGGCCGCAGGGCAAGGTAAACGTATGCGACCACTGACCTTGCATACCCCCAAACCCTTGTTGCCGGTCGGTGGTAAAGCCTTGATTGTTTACCATCTTGAACGATTACAGGCAGCAGGGTGTTGCGATGTTGTGATTAACCTGTCCTATCTGGGTGAACACATTGCTAAAGTGCTGGGATCAGGTGAGGCCTATGGACTGCGTATTCATTATTCCCGCGAGACTGAGGCGCTGGAAACGGCCGGTGGCATTATTCAAGCCTTGGCTCTGTTGGGTGATGCGCCTTTCTGGGTGATTAATGGTGATGTCTGGTGTGATAGACCGCTGACGCCCTTGTGTCTGGACGCAAACTGTCTGGCCCATTTACTGCTGGTACCGAATCCGCCGCATCATCCACAGGGGGACTTTGTCCTTGATGAGACCAAACCGCTGGCAGCGTGTCCGGGTACGTTTTTACTGCATGATCTGCGCGGTGACAGGCCGTTACATGAAAAATTATCTGCCCCAGCTTACACCTTCAGTGGCCTGAGTGTGCTTCGCCCCGAGCTATTTGCCAACTATCCGCCGGGGCGTTTGGCCTTGGCACCGGTATTGCGCCAGGCCATGGCTCAGGGTCGCGTGGCTGGCAGTGTGTATCAGGGTGTTTGGCGGGATGTCGGCACACCCGAACGATTGGCCGAACTGGATAGATCGCTTGCCTTGGATTGACGCGTGCCTTCAACACTTTCAGCATGTGTTTTGAGCCAACCACGGATACGTGGTACCAATTGCACCGAGTGATTAAAATCCAGCGCGCTGTCCTGGAGTTTGATTTGTGAATAATTGGTGCGCTGTTTTTTCTGGGCCAGCAATTTGCGCGCTTGGCTGCGTGGTTCTGGCCACTGGCTGGGTAACAACTCCATCACCGCCATCGGCAAGTCAGTGAAAGTTTCGGCTATTTCAGTTTGATCCTGCTCAAGCAAGGACCAGGGTGCCAAGGCAATAAAACCGGCCACACCGTTCGCGGGTTGCGTTTTTAGAATTTCAGCGCTTATCTGCGCGCCATCACCGACACCCAGCACAACAATATTATAAAGACCCTGCTGTTTAAGGTACTCGAGACAGGCCTGCAGGCGGGTCTGCGTTTGTGTTATCTGCAAGGCTCTGTCTGCGGGCGTCGGGTTAGGGGTTTGAGCTGTTGTGCCGGCGCCCGTGGGCGTAACGCCGCTATTCACAGGATTATTGTCAAGAATGGCTGGAGACGTTTGAGCGCCGCCAGCATCGGCTGAATCCGCTTTGTCTGGTGCGGCAGACAAGGCGAATGAGAGTGTTGCCCAGCCATATTCAGGCAAACGTTGACGGACAGTTTTAATCGGCCCCGGCCAGTCAGGGTGCTGTCCGCTGTCAGCCAACAACAGCACCGCCCCTTGTTGTTTTTTGCCTGAAGCCGGAATAAAAAGCGCCTGGAAACGTTGACTACCCACACCCAGATCCACAACCTGGGTGCTCGCGTCCAATCCGGTGATCAAATTCTTAAAAGCCTCGTTTGGTATCGCAGCACTTGCTGGCGCGGAACTTGTCTGTGGGATTTGTTCGGGCGTTGTGCCCGATGCAGTACCACCCGACAGGACTTCAGGTTTTAAGGTGACGGGACTGGGGGCATCCACTGCCAGCACTGCTTGCGCAAGAAAACTGCACAGCAGAAATACATAACATCCGAAAACAGCGTGTTTGGGCATTCTGGATAGACTCTCTGGCTTTATTCTTTTCCAAACAAAATTCAGCTACCATGCGCCACGCAAGGTGCCTCGATGGGAGCGCATATTGATCGTGGTTACAAGGTATAGGCCGGATTGCTGAATTAAGCCAGCCCCGTTTTTTGGAGAAGTGCATGAGTCAATTTCTAATTGCCCCGTCTATTTTATCTGCCGATCTCGCCCGACTCGGTGATGATGTGGCCAAGGTTCTTGCGGCCGGCGCTGATGTCGTGCACTTCGATGTGATGGACAACCATTACGTGCCCAATCTCACCTTTGGTCCCTCTGTCTGTTCAGCGCTGCGCAACTATGGCATTCAGGCGCCCATTGATGTACATCTGATGGTGTCACCCGTGGATGCGCTGATCCAGCAGTTTGCCGATGCCGGTGCCACGTACATCACCTTTCATCCCGAAGCCAGTGCGCATATTGATCGCAGTATCCAGCTGATCAAAGACAATGGCTGCAAGGCCGGTCTGGTGTTTAACCCGGCCACACCACTGCATTATCTTGACTACATTATTGAAAAACTGGATGTGATTCTGCTGATGTCGGTGAACCCCGGTTTTGGCGGGCAGAAATTTATCCCCGGCACCTTAAAAAAACTGGTCGACGTGCGCCAAAGAATTCAAGCATCAGGTCGGGCTATTCGACTGGAGGTCGATGGCGGTATTAATGAAACCAATATCAAAGACATTGCCCAGGCCGGTGCCGATATGTTCGTAGCCGGGTCGGCCATTTTTGGCAAACCCGATTACGCGGCGGTTATTGCGGCCATGCGCGCACAATTAGCTACGGTGAAATAAGCCGTTTTTATCTTGGGTGTGTTAACAGGCACGGGTTCGATAAAAATGAATCCGTTTAAACTCATCCGGTTCATTCAAATCAGGTAATGTGAGTCCCTCCCTTTCGGTAAAAAACTCAATGCCCGGCCAAACGAAATTCTTTACCCGTGAATCGGCAATTACGGTACGTTTGGCTTTTTTCTGGAACGCATCAATCAACACATGATTGTTTCGGTCGTAGAGCACATCAGCCGCCAGAATCAAATCAACGGGTTCCTTCAGTTTGAAAAAATCATCCAGATAGTCGAGCTCTACCTTGTTCAACGCAGCGTTGGCCGCCGTGGCGCGTAACGCAGAGGGATCAAGATCGCAGGCAATGGTACGTTTAGCGCCCAATAAAGCCGTCGCAATCGCCACCACCCCCGAGCCACAACCAAAATCCAGCACCGTTTTATTTTTGACGTAGTGCGGATGCTCAAACAGCCATTGGGCTTGTGCATAACCACTGCCCCAGCAAAAACACCAATAGGCAGGCTCGTTAAGAACAGCAGACACTTCAACCGGATCAAGCGCCTGCTGAAAAGACGCAGCCTCCAACAAAAACAATTGCAGTGGAATACCAGGCAGGGATGTCACGGCCACTTTTGCCCGCTTAAGGCTTTGCTGAATATGAGCTTCCAGGCAGTCGTGCCACTGGGTCAGCGATTGTTTATCCAGGGGGTCCAAAAAAACCTCTACAAAGATGGGTCAAAAAGCTCATTCTAACCGGACGTGCTGATGAGAGCACAGGAGCATCTTCTGATAAATACGCCTCCTTGTTCGTTGGTGGCACAAAGACGTGCATGTAGCCCTTGGGTGTTGTGGTACTCTTGTGGCACTATTCGTCTTTTTTTCCAAGCGTCGTTTTGCGAAGCAGCGACAAGGCCTGTGCTTAGGGTGCATTCACAGCAGTGTCGGCGGCGTGTGTACTGGAGAAAACGTTTGCATGATAACTAAAAGGAACTCTGGATGAAAAAAATCGTCACTACCTTAACAAGCGGGCTGTTGCTGGGCACAGGTTTGATGGGCTTGAATGCGCCCGCCGTTGCGGCGGATGTTTCCGCCAATGTCACACTGGCAAGTCATTATATTTTTCGGGGGCGGGATCGTTCGGAAGGTGCGCCAGCCATTCAGGGAGGTTTTGATTACGCCTTTGAAAAGGGGCTTTATCTGGGTATATGGGGTTCAAGCGCCAAAACAGCTGACCCAGTTACGGGCGAAAACGAATCCATTGAAACCAATTATTATCTGGGTTTTTCCCATGCGTTTACGAACTATGGCGTGTCCATTGATGTTGGTGTTGTGCAATATGATTATCCTTTTGCCAGCAGTGACAGCAACGAAATCTATGCTGTAGGCAGTTATTTATTTGATAAATATGGTGAAATCAGTGCCAGTCTCTGGATGGAGCTCGATACTGCCACCACCACTGTAAATGGTGTTGAATTGCCAACTACAGGCAACGCAGGCACTTTTCTCTATTACAACTTGGGTTATGAACTCCCCTTGCCCAACAAGTTTGAGTTGAGTGCATCGTTAGGGTATCAAACCTATGATGGGGATCCTGATCCCGTAACGGATTATGCGTTGGGCATCAAACGTCCATTGGGTGGCGTAGATATTGCCTTGTCCTATTCTGATAGTGATGCCGGCGTCAAAAAGAGTGATTTCATTACGCTGAGTGTGTCTAAGAAGATTTAGCAGGCACCGTATGCGTGTTTTATAAATTAACCGTCTGCTTACTCAAGGAGTGAATCCATGAAATTAATTACCGCTATTATCAAACCTTTCAAGCTGGACGATGTGAGGGAAGCGTTGTCCGAAATTGGAGTGCAAGGAATCACTGTTACCGAAGTCAAAGGTTTCGGTCGGCAGAAAGGACACACGGAGCTGTATCGTGGCGCAGAATATGTGGTCGACTTTCTGCCCAAAGTGAAGGTAGAAGTTGCCACCACGGACGATCTGGTGGATCAGGCTATTGAAGCCATCACCAAAGCCGCAAACACCGGCAAAATTGGTGATGGCAAGATTTTTGTCACATCGCTTGAGCAAATTATACGTATTCGCACCGGCGAATCAGGTGCTGATGCGGTTTAAGCCAATAAACAAAAAGGGGCTTTCGGCCCTTTTTTACTGGTTTGCGGTCATGAAAGCAGGCAAATAGGTCGAGCCTTCATGGATTTGTTCAGTGTAATAACGCGTAGAAAAAGTTCGCGCGCGTAAAGGTTTTTTGTAATCCACCGAACCTTGAGGCCCTTTGATGCCCAAGGTGCAGCTCCACCAGCCAGAAGGGTAAACAGGCTGGGCAAAGGCACGCACCACCGTCTGACCAAAACCCGCCTGAAGCAAATCAGCACGCATTTTTTTGATGATGGAATCGCTATGAAACAGCGGCGATTCGCTTTGCTGAACAATCATGCCGCCGGGTTTTAATGCCTGAAAACAGTTGCGATAAAAATCGACCGCAAAGAGACCTTCAGCAGGGCCGACCGGATCGGTTGAATCAATAATGATCAGGTCTATACTTTCTTTGGCGGCATCTTTCACCCATTGAATACCATCACCAAAATAAAACTGTGCTCTGGGGTCCTTGTTGCTCTCACACAGCTCGGGGAAATACTGCTGTGATAAAACAGTGACCCGCTCATCAATTTCCACCTGCAAGGCCGATTTAACTTCAGGATGTTTTAATACTTCTTTCAGCGTACCGCAGTCACCTCCACCAATAACAACGACGCTTTCTGGTCTTGGATGACTGAATAACGCAGGATGGCTCATCATTTCGTGATAGATGAAATTTTCGCGCTGAGTCAGCATAATGCAACCGTCCAGCACCATCAGGTTACCGAAATGGCTGGTTTTATAAATCGTAATTTTTTGATAGGGGCTTTGCTCTTCATGGAGCATGGCCTCAAGCTGCAAACCAATCGCGGAACCCTCTGATTCAAAGACTTCGGTAAACAACGAGGGCGGGGTTAGGGTTTGAGACATAAATTCATTCCAACAGTTGATGAGTTTTTTAGGAAGAGCCTATTTTATGAGTTCACAGCATATTGAACAATCGTTAACGCGTTATAACATTCAGCGCTGGAGCGAGGGATATTATGACATCAATGAGCGCGGTTGTTTGGCCGTGAATCTCAGTGACGGACAAAAAATGCATCAAATAGAGCTTGCAGGTATTCAAAATGCTGCCCGCGAATCAGGATTGACACTGCCTTTGTTGTTACGTTTCAAGGGCGTGCTGCGTGATAGAGTCTTGTCATTACGCCGTGCTTTTACCAACACCCTCCTGCAGGAAGGCTGTCAAACAGCACGCTATCTGCCTGTCTATCCGATTAAAGTGAATCAACAGCGTTCGGTGGTGGAAGAAATCACCCGGGCCAGTTTGGCCAGTGGATCGAACACCGTTGGCCTGGAATGTGGCAGCAAACCTGAGCTGATGGCGGTGATGGGTATTCTGTGTGAGTATCTGAGTGAAAATCCTGCAATCAAACCTACGATTATTTGTAATGGGTACAAGGACAGGCACTATTTGCGTATGGCCCTGATTGGCGAACAAATGGGGCTCAATGTGTATATCGTGA
>DAIRVL010000090.1:0-3445 GCA_036802845.1 Pseudomonadales bacterium
GAACAGGATCGATTTCCTCGTCAGTAAAAAGCCAAGCCTTTGTGCCAATAACAACACCCTGGCGGCCCTCGTTAAACAAGGTATAGTCAATTGCGGCCCACAGGTTTTTTGATAACGTTTTCAGGGCATTTTCATCATCTACGAACTTTTCAAAAACGCGGGTGAGTTCGCCGTTCAGTACGGACTTGGTTTCAGGCACAGCAAAACCAATCACCCGTGGCAAGGTCAATACCATCGGAATCACTAGCATGGATATAAACAGTGTGATGAAGGAGAATTGTTTGATCCTTTGCATACGAGCGACCTAAAACTGAAAATACAGAAAAGGTGAATATGAATCCGCCGAGAGTTTCATCAGCGACAAACCAAACAGTGCCAATAAAGCAAGTGATGCCCAGCCCTGAGACAAGAAAGGTAATTGTGTGAACTTAACATCTGAATGCCGTGCCCCTTGCCACACAAGTACGCCATACGCAAGCACCAGCGTTGATAGTTGCAACAGGCTGATCTGCGCTGCATAAAGGGCGCTTAGGCTGAAATCAAAGGATAAAAACATAGCTTCATACATATGCATGGCTGATGTCACGTTTTCTGCACGAAACATCACCCAGCCAAGCACGACCAGAAAAAATGTCAGTACTAAACGGTGAAGCTGAAAATAAGGTGTTTTTCCCCAGCCAAAATATTTCTCAATGACCAACCATCCACCGTGCCATGTCCCCCACAAAACAAAGGTCCAGTTAGCACCGTGCCAGAAACCACCCAGCAGCATGGTTAAAAACAGGTTACGGTAGGTGTTAAACACACCCTGGCGATTGCCGCCCAATGGAATATAGAGATAATCCCGCAACCAGTTCGACAGACTGATATGCCAGCGTCGCCAGAACTCGGTGATTGATTGGCTTACATAGGGCTGATTGAAGTTTTCATTAAAACGAAAGCCCATCATCATACCCAGACCAATCGCCATATCGCTGTAGCCGGAAAAATCAAAATACAATTGTGCGGTGTAGGCAAGGGCAGTGACCCAGGCATCACCGGCGCTTAATGACTCCATTCCAAAGCCGCTACTGACCAAAGGTGCAATCGAATCAGCAATAAATACCTTTTTGATAAAACCCTGTATAAAACGAATGCTTCCCAAGTAGAACATTTCCAGGCTGTGAGTCCGCTCAACAAATTGATGGGCAAGATCCTTGTAACGCAACACAGGGCCGGCAATTTGCTGGGGAAACAATGCAACAAAAGCGGCGAAATCAATTAAATTATGTGTGGGTTCGGCATCGCCCCGGTAAACATCAACGATGTAACTGATGGCGTGAAAAATATAAAATGAAATACCAATAGGCAGAAGAACAGGTGCTGTTTCAAAGGGCTGAATACCCAGGCTGCTTATAATCGCATTAAAACTTTCAACGCCAAAATTGGCATATTTGAAATAACCCAGCGTGGATAAATCAACGATCACACCAAGCGTTAGCCACCGATAGGCCGCTTGGCTGCGAATACCTTTTTTGTGAATCATTTTGGCTATGCCGTAATTCCACAAGGTAATAGCGATAAACAGTGCCAGAAAATCAATACGCCACCAAGCATAAAAGGCATAACTGGCAATAAGGATGAGTAAATTCTTTAATGATTTTGGTGTCAGATAATACAGCGCCATGAAGGATGGCAAAAACAAAAATAAAAATGCATTCGATGAAAAAACCATAACAACGCTTCCTTGTGAAAATTAATTCAGTTCCACAGCAGACAAAACAGGTTCAATAATAACGGCCTTACGTTGTTTAAAAAGAATATCCAGAATTGGATCCTGAAATTCGTTAAGCACCCCCGTGAGCTGCACACCATGGCGATTGTCGGGTGTCCGGAAATCAATGCCGTACATTTGCAATGCGACAGGGCGGTCAATGGATAAGGGACCACGTACATTCGACATCAAACCACCCCCCACCACAGTCATCGAAATTTCGGATTTGTAGCTGTCCAATTTGAGGTTACGTGCGGTGTCTGATAAATCCTTGATCTGACCTATGATTCCATAGCGTTCGTTAGATAGGGCAACATTGTTGTATAGCTTGATATTCAGACTGTTTCTGAGCCGTATACCGTGCCGCTTGTTGGCCAGCGCCACATTTTTCCACAGGAAATTATTTGAGCTTTCGTACAGTGTAATGCCGTCAGAACCGTTCTCGGCGACCCAGTTTGAGGCAATTACGTTACCTTCGCTCTTACGGTCAATCACAATGCCCGAGAGTTTGTTGTTGTAGACTCTATTGTTAAAAATAAAACTGTTATTTACCTCGCGCGAGACTATGATGCCGTGTTTTTGCTGGGTATCGAATACGTCATTGTCCGCAATGATCAAACCCGATGAGCGGTCATGGGGATCGATTCCATAGATCACATTATTTTGGTAGGTGTTATTAATAATGACCACGTCGACGGCTTCATAACAATAAAATCCGTAATAAAGATCTTTAAAACTCGAATGAATAATCCACCCTGTAGGCTTGTTACGGTTTTGTTTGGCTTTTAAATCCGAGGTATATTGGGTAATCGTGAAACCATACGATTTACTCATGTGGTAACCCAAACTTTCTATAGCGGAATCGACCACATAAATTTCTGTGCCACCCCACGAAACCAAAAAGGGACGAAAGGATTTTTTATTAACAAACTGGGCGGGCGCTTGTATTGATTCACGCCATCCTTCCAGTTTGGTGCCAATAAGAAACAATGTTCCATCGTTCACCAGAAAGGCCCCGCGTTCTTCCGAAAGACGTAATGATTTTATGTTCTTACCCACTTCCAGAGTGGCTCCTTGGCCTACAACAATAGGCAAACGTGCTATAAAAATACCCGGCTGAACTTCCTCCAGATATTTTTTATCAATTTTTTTTGCTACGGAACGAATATCCGCGTAACCATTTTCAATAAAAATAGCCTGCGGCTGACTAAACTGACGCGTAGCCCATTCACTTAATCGCCCACCGGCCGTAAAGTCTTCCAGGGCAGGTTGTTTTATCATGCGTTTCAGAGAAATCTGTGCTGCTTTTTCACGATCAATTTTTGCTTCGATGGCACCTCGCGTGTAATTTTCCAACGCGGGCAAACTAGGGGCGGCGAGTCTCAAAACATCCGGGTCAGATGCTCGAACCCTATAAGTACGCAGGGTGTCTGTGTTGTCCGCATGCAGCAGACTTGCATTCAGCATCAGGAATAAACAACACAGCATCAACACAGGGTAAAAATACCCCCGGCCTGCTTTAACATTAATGTTAGGAATATAGCTATACATTTTGTCGCCCTTATAATAACCAGACAAATTCGCCAGTCAGGTGTATCAAGCGGCTTCCCTTGTCGTACACGGGGCCTGACTCAAACATGCCGCCACGAAGCCGGACATACGCCCGGTCATCCAAAGCCCATTCAGGTGATA
>DAIRVL010000090.1:3545-10036 GCA_036802845.1 Pseudomonadales bacterium
CGGTTGCTTTCGAGCCCTGTCTGCAGAAAAAGGTTGTCACTCGTTGCGGTAATTTCACCGGAACTCAAGCTTGTTGCTGCACCTACTTGCCATTGATTGATACGGTAGCGCAACAGCGCTTCAAACATTGTGCCGCCGATATTTTTTTCTAAACGCTGCTGTCCCATTTTAAGGTGTTGGCCATCCATCATCACGGCACTGAGTTGGTAATTAAGTGCTCGCTGCCTGTTGGGATGGTAGTAATCGCTGTCCAGCTCAATGCCTAACCATTGCACATTGGTATAAGTGTCTTTGATCTGTGTAGGATGTATGGTGAAGAGGGGCGTTGGCTTGTTGTCGTCAAGACGATGAAATCGCGCAGAAATCCAATGCCCCGCTCGCCACTGATATCTGTATTTGCCAAACAGATGCAGACGATGATCATCCTGATAAGGCACATCGTTTTTATCCGAGCGGTAGAGTGCAAGGCGTTGTGCTATACCAATTTCTGCGTCAATCAGCGTGGTATTAAACACCCAGCGGCTGGCTTCTATGTCTGTGTCCCACCAAAGCCCGTCATCGCTTCTGACTCGCTGCAATCCACTGCGCAGGTATTCACCGGGATAGGGCGTAAAACCGGTGTAATCGACCCAGGCTTCACGGATACTTATAAATCCATTGGTGCTTGGGTTTGATCCTGATGACTCATACTCGACCCTGTCACTTGCACCAAAAAATTCGGCCATACCGTAGGCGCGCCATAGATTTTTTTGCCAGTAGATCCAGGGTTTGATATCGAGTGCGGCAGCGTTGATATCACCACCTCGGGCGCCACCCAAGTCTGCATTGTTCAGCGTTTCCAGACTCAGTTTGCTTTGCAGGCCCGTATCGGCCGCAGCACAACCCATTGAGCCCGTGAAACTCAGCAACAACACAGCAAATAGAATAAATTTATTCATTAGTAAACTCTTTAGGTAAGGCATCCGTTGTCATCATATCGCTGTCGGTAAAGGCGCTACTGACATCGTCTTCTTGAGTATTTTCGAGCTTTGATGGCAATGCAGAACGATAGGATTTTTCACGTAGGTAATAGGTGTTGGCCGCAAGCAATCGGCTTGCCGGCAGGCGAGCATTAAGATCACTCAACAAGACAGGGGCGCCGGGATGCTGTTTTTCATTCGCCAGCGATGCAAACGCCCACGCATACTCAAGTTGTGGCTTGACGCCCTTTGATTCACTGAACATACGCGCCAAAGCCAAGTCAGCCTGTGATGCCCCGCGTCTTGCAGCACTGAGCAGGAGCGGAAAGGCTTTACCGGGTTCCGCCTCACCTAACAAACCTTCTTTATATATTGAACCAAGCAAATATTCGGCTTTGGGCAAGTAGGGCGCGGCCACAGACAAATGACGGTAGGCATCAGCGGGATTCATTGGAAAAACCTTGCCGGTCATGAGCAAATCGCCATAAATAAGATGTGCATCAATACTGCCGTTAGCAATGGCCTTGCCCAAGATTTTTTGCAAACTGTCCGCATCGCCAAGAAATGAAAACTGCACCTGCAGACGTGCCAGTGAAAGCCAGGCGTCAGGATAGGTGGGGACAATTAATTCCAGCAAGGATTTGGCCATCTGTGGCTGGGGAATTGGATACTCCGGACTCACCAAGGCCCGGGCAACCCGGTCAACTGACAAGGCATCTATTTGATTCAGGGTAAAGGCCGTTTTGGTGGCTGCAACAGTTTGTTCTATGGCCAGGAGTTTTTTTTGTGATCGCTGTACAGCTACCAGCTCTGCATAACAGGCGGGTTGAACAGCGAGTAGCGTCTGACATGTTTTTTCAATATCAATCCAATGTTGTTGATACTGACCACGGCGGCGAAACAGTTCAATTTCGGCGATATAGGCCTGAGGCATGCCGATGGCTTTTGCTTTTGCAATATAGTGATCAGGCTGAACACCAGGCCATAAATATCCGTAGCTTACATACAGTTGCATCAGTGGTGGCAGGGCACTGTTATCGCCTCGCTCCAAGGCCGATTTTAACAAGTGTTCAGCTTCAATCAGTGAGGCATCACCCTTCGGTTTTGTTCGTGCTAACAATTTTCCCAGCTGCGTTTTGGCACGTTCACTGTGCGGTGCCGCTTTTCGGTACCATTGCATAGCCGACGCTTGCTCACGTTTGTTATGACTAAGTGCTTGCAAATTTCCGACAGCCACTTGTGCTTCAGGAATATTCTTTTCGGCCAGTGTCTGGAAATTCAAAAGCGCCGCGTCTTTATTGCCTTGCGCAAGAAGCTGACGACCCAAGCCTACATCAGCTACCTGACACGCTACGAGCAGAAGACTCGCTGCTAATAAGAAACACCCTTTGACCGCGTTAGACAACATCACGCCTCCGGAAGCATGCGTGCATGAATACGATCGAATAAATGGATATTAATAGGCGAGCCAATACTGACATGGACCGGTCTTTGTGCGAAAGACGCATCCAGTTTTGATTCTGTATCAATAGTGACAATAATTTCCTGCGGATTTTTTGGGTCAACCATTACCGTACGAATAGTCCCTTTTTGTTGCTGACTATCCCCCGTTATTGACAACACCACGTTTTCCCCTGGCTGCAGTTTATCTAAATTGTTATAACTGAAACGTGCAGAAATATGTGCTTTTTCTCCGGTTGGTACAAGAATAAATGCAACATCCCCTTTATTAGCTGTTTGATCATCGGCAATAACTTGTTTTACTACGGTGCAGTCGCAGGGGCTGGTAATGGTGCCTTTTAAGGTGGTGCCAATCAGACGTTCAATTTGCTCACCTTGCAGTGCATTCGCATCAAGATGGCCTTTTAGTACATCAAGCATGGACGATGAAAAATTCGCAATAGGCGCACCTTTTACGACGCGGCCATCTTCAGGAACGAGACTCTGCAACGTGCCTGTGCGTGGCAGTGTGACATTAATACTGGCGGCATCAACAAACGCGCTTTTGGCGTTGGTTACAAAATAGAGGTTATACAAGGCGCTGCTGACAAAGGAAAATGCGCTCAAACCCAGTATGAATACAAAAACACTGCCCGCCAATGCGCGTGCTTTTGCGTAAAAGTGCTCATCAGCGGCATCGCCCCCTTTTTTACGTGCTTTAGTAAAATTATCACGTTGCAGGGTATTAATGACGTCACCTGCTGTAATCAATTCGCCGGCAAGATAGGAGGTAATCATATGACGCAAGGTGTTTATTTCCTGCTGACCCATCTCGTGGAAAATACATCCAAGGCGCCCGTTAACTGAGTCGATATTTTTCACTTGCAATGTCAGCTGCAAGCCGATTAGCAAACCGTCCATATTGAATTGCAATATGCCAGTTTCCATCTGGCCAATTTTTAAAGTAAGCGAATTATTTTCCAGGCTCAGTCCGCTGGCTGAGAGCTCGTGTACATTGAAAACGTTTTTGCTGTCGGCAAATTCAAATGTGGCAGGCAGTCGAACACGAGCGTGCTGACGCTGTGCTTCGGACTCGTGCACGATGGTCATTTTGTTGCTAGCAATCATAATAAAAATCCTGTTAAATTCTGTTTATAAAAGCGGCATTACACGAGAATCAATACAAGCGCAGCGAATATACTCGCCGCTGAAAATGTCATGGTGACCGACGACCAGCGATTTAACCAGGTTTGAAAACCACCGATATTTCTTGTGAGTTTGGTGCTCTGGCGCGTCCAGGATTGTTGGTCAAGTCTGAAAAATACGTAGATTTTCATCAGCGATCCGACAATCTGGTTGTAGTAGAGAATCAGTGGATACAAAGGGCCTACACGATGCCCGGATGCCAATAACATGAGCGTCATGAATGAGCGTGTAATACCCACCCACAAAACGTAAATCACCAAATACATAGCCGAATATTTTATGGCGGCTAAAATAGCCACACAGGGGCCTAACAAACTGGTCCACATGGAAATACGCTGATCAAGCAATACATACCAGGTAAATAAACCGAGTCTTGAAACACCCAAATCCAAAGCACGGCTATTCTGGCGCAAATTATTGCCATACCAACGGAACATGAGTTTGCGACTGGCCACCATGAAACGTGAATCAGGTGGATGCTCAACGGTAACGATGGTGGCATCGGGTACATAAAATGTATCCCAGCCTAAGCGCATTAAACTATACCAACTGGATTTATCGTCGCCGGTGAGGAATTTGAAATGTCCGAGTCTCCAGTGGTTTAAAGCGTCATTTTCTACATCATAAATAAAATCAGCTTGTGTAATGACCTTGGCGCGAAATACCGACATGCGCCCAGTCAGTGTTAACACGCGATGCGACAAACTCATGGAGCACATGTTGACATGGCGTTGCGCAAATCGCAGCTTATGCCATTCGCTCATGATATGGCTGCCTTTAACCTCGCAGAATTCATTGGTTGTCAAGGCGCCCACATTGGGAAAAAGTTTGAAATAGGGCGCTGTTTTACGAACCACTCCGGGCGTCAACACAGTATCGCCATCAATTACAGCAACAATGGCATTGTCATCAGGCATGGCACGAGAAATGGCACGAAAACCATAGGCCAGACCGTCCCGTTTTCCAGTGCCGGGAATTCGTACGATATCAAGCGTGACGCGTTCGGGTGGATTTATTTTCTGCCAAAGTGCTTTGATAATCAGTTCGTCTGACATTTCTACAATCGACGCAACAACCGTACTTGGATAAGCACAGTTAACGGCCTCGCGAATCACAGAGTCGTACACCATCGCCGTTGTTTTTGCATCGATCCTGAAACTTGTCACCATCAAAAAAATCTTTGAGGGCGCAGCCGAATCACCTAAAGCCAGCGCTTTGCGGCGATACCAGGGAAAAACCAGATACAAAAAAAACATACCACGGACAAAATGGGTAAAACCAACCCCGTAGCGCCACAGACCTATACCACCAATCAGGAAAATAAATTCATGCGAGGCAGGATCCAGCACGGCCTTTGGCACAATAGCCAGCAGACATGCCAGGCACAGTGCAAAAATGAGCCAGGCATTAATGCTGGAGAGTGATTTATTTAATGTGTCCATGAACAAGCAACTCGTGACGCTCAATGTGTTTTTATAGACTGATTACCAACAAATACCTTCAACAATGCCGTCGCTGGATTGTTTCATGAAGCCCACCAGATCAAGAATTTGTTTCCCTTCCGGCGCGTTATGCACTATGGTTTCGAATAACTCATCGCCGTTGCCTATGACAATCACGTCTGAATATTCAATCATATCGCTTAGATTGTTGGTTAATTTTGAGGAAATATGCGGAATTATTTCACTAATAAAATGACCATTGGCGCCGTGCTTTCGTGCATATTCCACATTGCGGTCAAAAATTTTCAGATCATAGCCTTTACCGATCAGCATTTCAGCCAGCTCAAGCAGGGGGCTTTCACGTAGGTCATCGGTTCCCGATTTAAACGCCAAACCTAACAGCGCTATTTTACGTTTGCCATAACTGGCAATGATGTCAAATGCTCGCTGAACCTGTTGATCATTGCTTTGCATCAACGAGTCAATCAAAGGGGAGGACACATCCAGTTGCGAAGCGCGATACATCAGGGCACGTACATCTTTCGGCAGACATGAGCCGCCAAAGGCAAAACCAGGGCGCATATAATAACGAGACAGATTTAATTTATTATCCTGACAGACCACATCCATGACATCGCGCCCATCAACACCCAATGCCTTGGCAATAATGCCAATTTCATTAGCAAAGGTAACTTTTGTGGCGTGCCATACATTGCAGGTGTACTTAATCATTTCAGCCACCTCAATGGTTTTACGGATAACAGGAGCGTCAATATCCGCGTAGAGTTCTGCAAGAATATCCCCTGAAGCTTGGTCAATTTCACCTATAACAGTCATCTGCGGTGAGCTATAGTCGAGAATCGCAGTGCTTTCACGCAGAAACTCCGGGTTCATGGCAACACCAAAATCCACGCCTGCTTTTTTGCCTGAAAACTCTTCCAGAATTGGAATGACCACGTTATTGACAGTGCCAGGCAACACCGTGCTACGTACTACCACGGTATGCCGTGCCTTTTTATGAGCCATGGCCGCACCAATTTGGCGACATACATCCTTTATGTAATTCAGCTGCAGATCTCCGTTAGACTTGCTTGGCGTGCCCACGCAAATCATGGAGAGATCGGTCTCGATAACCGACTGCTCAATGTCTGTAGTGCCCCTAAGCAAGCCGGATTTAATTCCATTTTTCAGCAATTTTTCGAGGCCAGGTTCAACAATTGGTGATTGACCATTATTGATTAATGCAATTTTATGCGCTGACACATCAACACCGATGACCCGATGACCACGGTCTGACAGGCACGCCGCGCACACTGCACCAACATAACCCAAACCAAAAATACTTACTTTCATACAATCATTTATCCTTCGCGTTAGTTAATAGTATTAAAATTAATCTGCCAGCATGTTTTAAAAGGCAATTAATGCGCCAATTACTAACGAC
>DAIRVL010000091.1:0-9857 GCA_036802845.1 Pseudomonadales bacterium
ACTGCCGGCCATGCCTCGATCCTCGCTTTGCGGTTCGCGAACCAAGAGTTCCAGTTGCAATAGTTCGCTAACGGGCAAGTTTTTTACGGCGCTCACCAGTTTCTGTGCGCGGTTTGGATCAACAATGGGATACCACAGCAGGTACACACCGGTGGCAAAACGTTTAAGCGCTTCAGCCAGTGCCTGCACCACAGCCTTGTCATCGCTCAAGAGTTCATAACTGGGATCAATCAGTACCACGGCCCGGTGTTCTGGTGGCGGCATAGCGGCTTTTAACGCCAGATAACCATCCTCCTGACTGATCCGCAATCGGGGCAGCTGCGGGCCGCGCCGGACTTTCGCCTGTTCCTGCAAGGCAGTATATTCCTGCGGATGCAGTTCATTGGCCACCAGACGATCGGTTTTGCGCATGAGCTGCTGTGCCAATAAGGACGAGCCGGCATAGTAACGCAGGTTTTTATCGTCGTTAAACGCCTGCAAGGCGTTTATATAAGGCAGTAGCGCAGGTGGCTGATTTTTTTGATTCCAGATACGCGCAATGCCTTCGTGAAACTCCCCTGTTTTTTGCGCCATCGGATGCTGCAAATCATAGAATCCCCGACCCGCATGCGTGTCATGAAAATAAAAAGGTTTCTCTTTTTGCCGCATATAGAGCAGCGTTTGACACAGCACGCTGTGTTTCAACACATCGGCCACGTTACCGGCATGAAAGCCGTGCTGATAACTTAACATCGTTTTAACATAGCCTTGTCATCACAAAGCACCCTCTTCAAAATCATTGTCCGTCGATGCCTTATCGTCGTTTTCGTTCCGCCCCTTATCCATTAACACCGATTGAATCACGCCGGCCAACTGCGCAATGGTGGTCACTTCAAACAACGTGCGTAAGGGGATTTCGAGCATGAACGCATCACGCAGACGATTATTCACCCGTGTCGCCAACAGCGAATGCCCGCCCAGGGCAAAAAAGTCATCGTGAATGCTCACGCGCTCCAGCTGCAATATCTGCTGCCAGATCTGCGCCAGTTTTAGTTCGATGTCGTTACGTGGGGCCACATAGGTATCAAGCTGTTTGGGCAGAACAACAGACGGCAAGGTTTTACGATTAACCTTGCCATTGGCGGTCAGGGCGAAGCGTTCTACACGCTGAAACACTTTTGGAATCATGATGTCGGGCAGGTGTTTCGCCAAGGTGGCTCGCAAGTCGGGCACATTGATGTCAACGGTCGTTTGCAGGTAAGCCACAAGGGTAGGCATCGCGCTGACACCGGTTTCACCCTCAAGCGCAAGAACCACAACCACCGCTTGTTCAATACCGGGAATCTGAGCCAGTTGCGCTTCAATTTCGCCCAACTCAATTCGTACACCGCGTATTTTAACCTGATGATCGATACGCCCCAAAAATTCGAGTTGGCCGTCTTCCCGATAACGGGCCAGATCACCGGTTGCATATAAATAGGGCGCCACCGGACTCGAATACGGATTTTTAATAAATTTTTCCGCCGTTAAATCCGGCCGGTTCAAGTAGGCCCGAGCCAAACCCACTCCGCCTACATACAGCTCACCGGCAATACCCACCGATACCTCCCGTTTTTGGCTATCAAGCAAATACACCTGGGTATTGGCAATGGGATAACCAATGGGCGGCGGGGATTTTTCTGTCCAATCCAAACGTGCCACGGTGCTGATGACCGTTGATTCACTCGGGCCATAGGCATTGAATACGGCATACGGCAAGGCATAGGCGGGCCGATGCACTAACCTGTCACCCCCTATGACCAGACACTGCAACTGAAGCGCCTTGACCGGTGCTTGTTTGATAAAATAGTCCGCAATAACCGTGGGCATAAACGCATGGCTAATGGCGTGGTTCACCAGCCAGTCCATGAGCAATTCAGGAGCAAGCTTCACGGCTTCCGGTACAAAATGCAAAGAAGCACCGGCAATCAGCGACGGCCAGAGTTCGAGCACACTGGCATCAAAACCAAAACCGGCCATCACGCTGTGTCGATGAGACGGTCCTAATTCCAGATATTTTTTGGCCCACAAACAAAAATTAAGCAAACTGCGATGCTCAATTTGCACGCCTTTGGGTTGCCCGGTCGAACCCGAGGTATAAACGATATAAGCCAGTTGTCGCGGTGAAATATCGATGCCCAATCGCTCACCCGGATATGCACTCAGCGTGGGTAACAGGGTATCCGCCAGAACAAACCGAAGCCCCGAAGGCAGCTGTATTTTTTCACTGTGCACCTGTCGCGACAGCAGGAATGCGGCCCGGGTATCGCTCAACATAAAACGAATGCGTTCAGGTGGGTAATACGGATCAACCGGCACATAAACACCACCGGCCTTGAGCACAGCGAGCATGGACACGGTGGCTTCAATACCCCGTTCGAGCATAACGACCACGATATCTTCGCGCTGCAAGCCTTGTTCAAGCAAGTAAGCCGCCAACTGATTGGTCACTTGATCCAGCTGCTGGTAGGTAAACTCTTGCCCCCCCTCTGCCAACGCCAGGGCTTCGGGTCTGAGCGCCACCTGCTGCTCAAATAAGCTGACCAAGTGTTCGTTCTCTGGCAGGGTGAGATACGTTTGATTCCAGCCATGAATACGCACCAGATCTTCCGACAGCAAAAGAGTCAACGCGCCGACAGACTTGGCAGTCTCGTCGGCATGATCAAGCATTTGCTCCAGAATGACGGTCATTTGTTTGAGCAAACGCTGAATTTGTTGTTCGCTGAACACCTCCGGCGCATAGGACAGTTGCAAACCCAGTGTTTCATCCGGCAAAACCACCAGGGTCAAGGGATAGTGGGTTTGCTCCACACTGCGCGAACCGAGAATTTTCACCGCACCGGGAAGATCGGCAAATTCACTTAATTCTTTGGCGACCGGGTAGTTTTCAAAGACCAGCAAGGTTTGGAACAGCTCCCCGCGCACCTCACTTAAACTTTGAATGGTAAACAGGGGCAGGTATTCGTAAGAACGTGCTTCATTTTGCTGCGCCTGCAAACCTTGTAACCAGTCACCCAGACCTTGCGCCCGATCAATGGTTACGCGCATGGGCAGGGTGTTGATAAACAAACCCACTCGCTGTTCGATATCACTCAACTCCGGGGGGCGACCCGAGACTGTAATACCAAAAACAACATCATTGTCGCCGCTGTAAGCCGCAAGCAAATAAGCCCAAGCCGCCTGAAACAGCGTATTAAGCGTCACTTGTTGGCCTTGCGCAAACTGATTCAGCCGCGTGGTCAAGTCAGTGGACAGTGTTACACCCAGCATAGGCTTGTGCTTATTACTTACCGGCTCAGCTTCAATGTTTGATGTCATCAAGGGCAAGGGCGTCGGCGCAGCAAAACCGGCCATTGCCTCGCGCCAGAACTGTCTGGCGGCGTTGGCATCCTGCTCGCTGATCCACTGAATATAATCTTGATAAAGCGGCGCGGGGGGCAGTGCTGGCACCGCATCGCTCAGCAATAAATGCTGATAACAATGCAACAGCTCACCCAACACTAACGCTACCGACCAGCCGTCAAGCAAAATATGGTGGAAGCTCCAGACCATTTGATGCTGGCACTCATCGGCCGAGGATAAAACCGCCACGCGCATCAAAGGTGCCTGTTCAAAGTCAAAGCTCTGCTGCCGATCACGGGCCAACAGACTTTCAAGGTCGATATCGCGCTCGTGATAATGCTGCAGCGGCACCTGCACCCGCCGATGCACCCGTTGTACCGGTGCATCCGTCACTTCAACAAAATCGCTGCGGAAAATACTGTGGCGGTTGGCCACGTGTTGCCACGCTTCTTGCAGAAAGGCCCAATTCATCTGACCTTGCAGAATGACGATATGCTGCTCGAAATACAGACCTTCCCCGCCAGCCAGCAATTTGTGATGGAACCACAAACCTTGTTGTAACGGCGACAGCGGATACAGGGTTTCAATGTCCCTGGGTCGGGGCATCAGTTGATCAATGTCTGTTTGGCTCAGCTGCAGCAGAGGGAAGTCGGCGGGTACGCGCCCACCGTGCTGGGGATTACTGCAATACGCGATCAGATCAAGCAAATGTTGCTGATAAGACAGCAGCCAGCGCTGAATGATTTTCTGAGAAAATATTTTGTCACTGTAGCGCCACATAAGCTGCAATTGCGGCCCGTGTTCACCACTTTGAATGAGGCCGCCGATATCTAACAGATAAGGCTGGTGTGCAGTGGCCGCCCGTTCGCTACCCGGACTTTCTGTAGCCAGAACAAAACTTTGTGTCTCATTAAACAAATCACTGGTTTGCCCTAAATAGTTAAAACTGATCTGTGGCTGTACGTAATTTGATGCAAAATCGCCCCGCTCACGGTTTCTGCCGCCCAGTTCAACATCGTGTGACGCCTGATAACGTAACAGGCCGTAGCTCAAACCATTGCGCGGGATTTCCCGCAGCCCTTGTTTGATGGCCTTTATTTTCTGATCCCAGCTATGCCCCCTGGCCTCAAGCAAAACCGGATACAGGGTCGTAAACCAGCCAACAGTCCGGCTGGTATCGTATTGCTCACCCAGATACTCGCGGCCATGCCCTTCCAGTGCAATCAGTTGCGCGGCTGACGGCTGACCTTGTTCACGGTTGATTTCATCCAGCGTGGCTACCAGTGCGGCCAAAAGCAAATCACCAATTTCGGTGTGATAGGCCTTGGGCGCTTGCCGCAACAACAACTCGGTCGAGGCCACATCCAGCAGAATCTGTGCACTACAGGTATCCTCTGCGCGGTTGTCTGCCCGTGTTGGCTGGGCAATCAGATCAGGCACCAGCGTATTGCTTCTGGCGGTATGAATCCCTTGCCAATAGGCGTTTTGTGCCTGAACAGCAGGCGCGTCGGCATACTGCCACAAACGCTGACTCCAATGCGCAAAGGCCGTGGTTTTAGGGCCCAGATGGATACTTTTACCCGCCGACACCTGATCAAAAGCCAGTGCCAGATCTTCCAGCAAAATACGCCATGACACCCCGTCCATCACCAGATGGTGCACCACCAGCAGCAAACGCTGTTCATTGCCCCAGCGATACCACAAGGCGCGGAACAAAGGCCCCTGCGCCAGATCAAGACTGGCCTGTGCTTGAGACAGGGCCGCCTCCAGCGCCTCGGGGTGTGTATCATCAATAACCACCACCTGAAACATCTGTTGCAGACGCGGATGTGTCCAATCCAGAGGCAAATACTGCTGTTTTCCCTGCGGATAAATGGCGCGCAGCATATCGTGCTGGCTCACCAGTGCGCGAATAACCAATCGTGTGTTGTCGATCATACGCCACAGCGCCTCTTCCGTGGCAGCCACCTGACGCGGCTTGAGCAACAAGGACATGTTCCACTGATGCTGAGCCTCGAAGGACTGTTCGAAGAACCAATGCTGAATAGGCGTCAGCGCTGCGCGTTCGGTCAGTGCGTCCTGTTGCGCGAGGATTTGTTCCTCGCATCCGGCCACCTTGGCCAATTCGGCAATACTCTGGTTTTCAAATACCTGCCGGGTGCTCAGGCGAATACCGGCACGTTTGGCACGACTCACCAACTGAATGGACAGAATGGAATCCCCGCCCAGGGCAAAAAAGTTGTCATGTACACCGACCTGCGTCAGTCCCAAGAGACTTTTCCATATCTCGCTTAAGGTTTTTTCCACCGCATTTTGTGGCTCAGCGTGCTGTGTAACCGAACGTTCCATAACCGGCTCAGGCAAGGCGCGGTGATCCACCTTACCGTTAGGTGTCAGCGGCACATGGTCGAGCGTTTGCCAATAAGCAGGTAGCATATAAGCCGGCAAACGTTGCGCCACCGCCTGTTTGAGTGCCGGCATGGCCGTGATGTCGTCAAGCACACACCAGGCCAGTAAATGACTGCCGCGCGTCGACTTTTGCGCCCGGACAATCACCTCACGCAAACCACAACCCAGTTCATTGGCCGTTTGTTTAATCGCGGCTTCGACCTCGCCCAGCTCAATACGATGACCACGAATTTTAACCTGCTGATCACGTCGCCCCAAAAATTCAAGCGCACCATCGGCACGGAAACGCGCCATATCACCACTGCGGTACAACACCGGGCCATGACCGTATTCGGCAGCAAAGGGGTTGGGCACAAACACCTGCCGCGTCAGCTCGGCGTTAAAACGGTAACCCCGGGCAATGCCATCGCCGGCCGTACACAACTCACCGGCCATGCCGACAGGCACAGGTTGAAGATTCGTATCCAGCACATAGACCTGGGTATTCGATACGGGGTAACCAATGGGCACAGAGCCTTGAATACTCTGGGCGTTTTCGGGCGAATAATAGGTCGTCAGCGTCGTGTTTTCGCTGGGGCCGTAGAGGTTCACAAATCGCAGATGTGGATAGGTTTCGAGCAAGGCTTTGACCCGCGCTGCATTAACCACTTCACCACCGGTCATGATAACTTTCAAGGGTGCCAGCGCTTCAGGGTGATAGTCGACCACGGCATGAAACAGCGCAGTTGTCAGAAAGAGTGTGCTAATACCTTGTTGACGGATCAGTTCGCCCAGCAGCTCAGGATCCAAATGTCCCCGGGGAGCCAGCACCAGTTTTGCACCATTGAGCAGTGCGCCCCAAATTTCATAGGTCGCCGCGTCAAATGAAATCGGCGCATAGTGCAGCAGGGTTTCACGGCTGTTCAGTGGGGTCACATTGCTGTTTTTCACCAGACGCAAGACGTTGCGCTGGGTCAGCTCGATGCCCTTGGATTTACCGGTCGAGCCGGAGGTATAAATCACCAGCGCCAACTGGTCGGGTTTGATCGGGCACACGGGCGCACTGGCTGGCAAATGCTCATACGAGGCACTGCCATCAATCAGCGGCAGGCTCAGTTCCTGCAGACGTGCCTTGAATTCAGGCTGATAAATCAGCCATTGTGCTTTGGCGTTATCGAGCATGTAACGGATGCGCTCATCCGGATAGTTCGGGTCAATCGGCAAATAGGCACCACCGGCTTTTAAAATAGCCAGTAAACTCACCAGCATACTCTGTGAACGTTCGCCGCAAAAAGCCACCACGGTTTCCGGCCCCACGCCCTGACTTATCAAGTGATGTGCCAACTGATTGGCTTGTCTGGCCAGCGACTGATACGAACACAGCTCGCCCTCGCACCACAGCGCCGGATGATGCGGCTGGGCCTGCACGATCGCATCAAACTGCTCGGCAATACTGCTTTCGGCCGGATAAGGCGCGTCGTTCTGATTCCACTGCTGCAACATGCGCCGCCGTTCGTCGGCACTCACCAGACTGATCTGATGCACCGCCTGAGCGGCATGGGCGACAAAATACGCCAGAATCTGCGTCAATTGCTGCATCAGGCCTTGCACCGCAGACTGACTAAACAAGTCACCCTGATACGACATTTTCAGCGTAATACATGGCCCAGGAATAAAAATAACGGTCAGCGGGAAATTGGTTTTCCACACGGCGTTCACGTCACCAATCACAAAAGGCAGCTTCTCTGAAGACAGCGCCTGATCAACAGGATAGTTTTCAAACACCAGAATGGATTCGAACAGATGCTCGCCACCGCCCAAACGACACAGTTGTTGCAACTCGCTCAGCGACGTGTGTTCGAAGGGCTGCATGGCCACATACTGTTGCTGGATTTTTTCCAGCCAATCCAGAATGCTCACATCCTGAGTAGAATTCGCCGTCAGCGGAACTTCTATCACGCAGGGCAAGGTATTGATAAACATGCCCACGGTCTGTTCAATCTGCGGCAACTGTGCAGGACGACCGGCCACGGTTGTACCAAAAACCACCGTTGATTCACCGGCATAGCGGCTTAATAAAAAAGCCCACGCGCCCTGAAACAGGGTATTCAAGGTCACATGGTGACGTTTGGTAAAAGCGTCGAGTAATTGACTTAATTCTGCAGGCAAGTGCATCACCTCGGTGGCATAAGTGGCCTGCACCGAAGGTGTTTCATGAGTCAATCGTGCGGTTTCAGCACCGGGCAGGGTGGTGGCCCGTTCAAAATCACCCAACTGTTCGCGCCAATAGGCCTGCGCGGCGGCCGGATCATTCGACACAAGATGCCGGATAAAGGGTTCAAAACGCGGGCCCGGTGTCGGCTGCACATCCACCGCCAAACAGCGTTGCTGGTAATGAACAAACAACTCGTTTAACACCAGAGACATCGACCAGCCATCGAGAATGAGATGGTGGAAATTCAGCAGCAGATAATAATTATTCTCGGCTTTTTTCAATAAACCCACGCGGATCAGACTCGCCTGATCGAGGGCAAAGCCCTGTTGTCGCTCGGCCTCCAGGCACCGTTGCAAGGCATGGGCGGCGGTTTCGTTTTCAGCCATGGAATAATCACGCAGCGCATTCACCACAGACGAACGCACAAACTGCATCGGCTGCGGCAGGTCTTCCCAGACAAAACCGGTGCGTAACATCGGATGCCGGGCCAGCACACCTTGCCAGGCCCATTCCAGCGCGGTTCGATTCAGCTCACCCTGAATTTCTATGTAAATCTGTTCAAAATAGGTTTCACCGCTTTCATCAAACAAGGCATGAAACAACATACCTTGTTGCATGGGCGTCAAGGGATAGACATCTTCCAGTGCACGGTGCGTGTCTTGATAGCTCAGATGCTTGATCAGCGACTCAAAGTTCTCGTTAGGCACGGTAAATAAGGGGAAATCACTGGGCGAATAGGCAAAACGACTCGTCTCACAACAAAAGAGAATCAGATGCTTGAGCACATCGACATAGTTGACCAAGCAATGCTCCAGATCCACCGCTGACAGTCGCTGCGTATCAAACTGACCACTGATTTTTAGTTCACCCCCCTGAATAACGGCATTGATTTCCAAAGGATACAAGGATTGATTGTCTGCACTCACCGGCTCAAGCGCGGGCTCAGCAAGCCATTCCAGCCAGGGTGAACTTTGCCGGTCGGCCTGCCCCAGATAATTAAACAAAATGTCTGCGGCTTGATCGACCAAGCGCGGGCATTCACCGACACTGGCCAGCCAGCCATAGGCCAGTCCCTGCTGCGGGATGGTGCGCACTTGCTCTTTAACCGCCAGAATACTGGTCGCCATTGAAACATTGTCGGCCAGGGTAAAGGTTTGCGGAAAAATAGCCGTAAACCAGCCAACCGTTTGCGACAGATCGTTTTGTTCGCTGCCGATATCACGGCCGTGACTTTCAAGATCAAGACGCAGCCGCGTTTGACCGGTCCATTTTTTCAGACTCAGCAACAAGGCTGTGATCAACAGATCATTCACCTCGGTATTCAGACTGACCGAGGCCTCGTGAAGCAATTTTTGGGTCAGCGCCCGATCAAGCACAGCCTCGACACGACCTTTGCGTGGCCGCGCCGTGTTATCCGGCGGCGTGAACGAGGGTAACAGGATTTCATTGGCTGCAAGCTGTGATAACCAATAGGCGCGCTGAGAATCAAACTCGCCGCCTTCCAGTCGGCCCTGCATCACCTCACGGGCTTCACGCAGCGAGGTGGTTTTCTGCCCCAGCACCTCAAGACCAGGTTCGGGCTGTGCTAACAGCGCATGCAGATCATCCAGAATAATGCGCCAGGACACCCCGTCGACCAATAAATGGTGAATCGTGGCAAATAAATAGCTCTCCTCACCACAGCGAATCAGCACCACCTGCTGCAAGGGGCCCGTTTCAATATGCAGACTCGATTGATAACGCTGAATCGCAGCGGCAAGTTCATGAGTTTCACAGGCATGCTCAGACACACACTCAGGCATGTCAGCCAATGTTTTATAAAAACCAGACCACTGCCCATCGACCGATCGGAAATGACAACGCAACTGGTCATGTTTTTCGATAATCAGACGCC
>DAIRVL010000092.1:0-7372 GCA_036802845.1 Pseudomonadales bacterium
ATGAGCCTGCTAGAAAATGGCAAGTTACTGAACAAGGCATCTTTCCTGGATATTATGGAAATTCAAGTATTCCAGCGGCATATCGGGGGGCAGGAATGGTCAGCGCCTTTGGGCGGCGCTTCGCATAAAGGCATGATAGAGCCCGGTAAATTCTACGCCAAATTCGGTAAAACCCTGATTCCTGGGGAGCATCAATTTACTATTCAGGTTGACGGCAAAACATTTCAGCGCCAGAACGTGCAGAAGGTGACCGTGATCGAAAATCCGTTGAAGGTGAGCTACGGACTCGGTCCTGATGCGTCCCATCCTTTGTTCCATATTACGGTCACAGATGAACACAGTCTTTTACTGGCAGATAAAACTGACTTGCTGTTTCATATAAGCGATAAGCGCGGTACAAAACAAGACATCACATTAAAGCGCAATGAAAAGAATCAATGGCAGGGTGATGTTGAAGCCTTCTCAGGTCTGGGAGCCTATTCTTATACAGTCAAAGTAACAGGCCTGACCCAGACGATGCGTTCTGTGGATTATGAAACACCCGTACAGAGCTTGCTGTATGACGCACAGGGCCTGGCATCTGCAGCAAACGAACCTTCAGCTCAAGAGACGGCCAAAGTGGCGCCTGAGGTTGATGACAGCGCAGTGGATAAAAGCCCGCAAACAGCAAGTGATGAAAAAGGCGATGCCGCCGCCGCTTCAAATTCTGAATCCGGCAAGGAAAGTAAAAAAGACGACTTGTTCTCGACCACGAGCACCGGCACCTTGGTCGCCTGGTTGCTTGGAATTAACCTTGCCCTTGTCGTTTTGGGTATCGGTACTTACAAGCTCATACGTAAATTGAGGGTAAAAAAAGAGACCGAGTCTGATCAGGATGAAAATCAGATCGAAACCAAACCAATTGCAGCAATAAAACGCGCTGACAGCGCGGCCGATACGCTTGGGCAGGAAACGCTTATTCCGACCGTAAGCTTGCCGCCACAGAGCGCACCAATACAAGAAGAAAAAAAGGACGTGAATGACGAAATTGAATTGGATGTCGAGGCTGAGTCCGAGCTGAATGATCTGGATTTATTGGACAGTCAATCGGATGAAACGGATCTTGAAAGCATAGAATTAGACGACTCTATTTTGGACGATAACACAGATGTTGTAGATGAAGCGGTGATCGAGTCCCCACCCAAAAAAGCCAACCATTCTGAAACGGCCAAAATAAAACCCAAAGAAAGTAACGATAAAAAAACAAGTCAAGAAGAGAAAAAAACCTTGCTTGAAGATGAGATTGATCTGGACGAAGATTTTGACCTTGATATTGATGTGGATGAATTGCTTGATAAATAAGGCCTATGACATTTAGGTTTTAGGGACTGTTAACAATTGATATTCGAAAGGCGTAGTTTTATGGCTAAGGTTCGTTTTTTTGTTTTTCTGGCAGTGCTGATCGGGCAATTGTCGGGCTGTTCTGGTTTTTTCAGCCGTAACGATACCTTTGAAAAAGTGCATACCGTTGCTGTTGTCAGCGTGTATGTGAATCGTGATTTGGGTTCGTCGTATTGGAAAAGTGTGGAAGACAAAACGAATACCATGAAGCTGGCTAAACAGGGTTTGCTCAATGCCAGTCATCAGGTTTTGCAAAAACAGATGGTCACCCATTTGCAATGGCAGCTTGCGCCGGATATTCGTCAGACGGATTTAACCAAAATCGGCGAGAGTGCTGATGAACACTATGAGGGTCTGCACGGTGTTACCCTTATTTCGCCAGCGATTGTGCGGCAAATGGTTCAAGGTCAGACACTCAGTCCGACAATTAAAGCTTTTATTAAAGAGATAGGTACACAAATTAACGTAGACGCGATTGCCGTGATGATAATTGATTCAAAAGAGAATCAGGGGAAGTTCTGGTCTTTCCTGTCTGATGACAATGAATTGCCAGAAATTGTAGTTAAACTTGCCGTGGTCAATCGGGACGGTGACTTTGTGATGAACGCCGATGCTATACCTGCACCTTACGTGGGCGAGCCTGTGTTAAAAAAATTGCTGCTCAGGGAGAGTGGCCCTGTGGCGCATGAGAAAATCATAACAGCCTTTCAACGTGCGATTAATAAAGCGCTTGATATGCACTTCTATCAAGCCGCCCGTAACTTTCAGCGAATGGGTTATACGATAAAAGCGCCAATTGATTCCTTGGTTATTCCAGAAGCACCTGTTTTAACACCGGCATTGCAACAAAAATCACGCGCCATTGCAGCGCCCTCGTTGAATAATGGCCCCAGCCTGATTCAACCGAGGCAAGAATCCTTGGAGACTAAATCCTCTGTGACCACGCCACTTGTTGTGCCAGAAGAGAAGCAGCCAGTAGTGCTCCCCAGTCCAGCGCCCAATTCAGTTTTAAAGCCGGACTCCGCCAACACGCCTTCTCAAATAAAAAGACGTAGTTTGTGGTCCCTGCCGGATAATGTTCCTGAATAGGGATGCTGTTGTTGACATGCGGTATTAGGTTATGGATAATCCGCGCCAGTCTTTTGGCTACGTAGCTCAGTTGGTTAGAGCACAACACTCATAATGTTGGGGTCGGTAGTTCGAATCTACCCGTAGCTACCATTTGTTCCTCCTTCTTGTATCAATTCAATTCCTACCTCGGTATAAACAACTCCTTTCCTAGGGCTGACAAGCGCATCCGGGTGCAATAATTTGTTCCGGAATCTCGTTGTGTCCACGTGTACTGTTTTGGTCAAAAACGCGCATGGTATTATCCCCGCATTGCTTCGAATCGAGTGAGCAGGTAAAGTGGCGGCGGTTTTTTTGCCCTGATTCAAACAGGGTTGATGATTACGAATGTCTGTGTAGGAGTTTGTGGTGGAAATTGCATGTTTGGATCTTGAGGGAGTTCTGGTTCCTGAAATTTGGATCAATGTCGCCAAGCGCACAGGCATTGAGGCGTTAAAGGCAACTACACGGGATATTCCTGACTACGATGTACTGATGAAACAGCGGCTGGCTATTTTGAAGCAACATAATCTTGGTTTGCCCGATATTCAAGCGGTGATTGCCGACATGGGGCCCATGGTGGGCGCGCTTGAGTTTGTTGACTGGTTACGAGAACGCTTTCAAGTTGTAATTTTGTCGGACACATTTTACGAGTTTGCCCAGCCGCTGATGCGTCAATTGGGTTGGCCGGCTTTGTTGTGTCATCGTCTTGAAGTCAATGCACAGGGGCAGGTGACGGATTATATTTTGCGCCAAAAGGATCCAAAACGTGAGGCTGTTAAAGCATTTCATGCCTTGAATTACCGGGTTATCGCCGCGGGTGATTCGTATAACGATACTTCTATGCTGAGTGAGGCTGAAGCGGGAATATTGTTTAAAGCACCCCCAAACGTGATCGCCGAGTTCCCTCAGTTTCCTGCTGTTCACAGTTATGAAGAGCTTAAAGCCGAGTTTGTAAAGGCCAGTATTCGTTCTTTGTAAGGGTGTGGTGATCAGCCAAACGGCAAGTGAGATGCCGATTGGCTGATGCTTGGTGTTTATCGTCTGAAAAGAGGTCGAGCTTCTCGTGCGTCGCCTTGATAGGTGACTGAGAAATCATTAAATGCGCTTAACGCATTATCCAGTGATTGGTCCGCACGTACTGCAAAACTATCAAAACCGCAGCGCTCCATCAAAAAAAGTTGATCCCGTAATACATCACCTATTGCACGAATCTCACCTTGATAGTTGTAGTGTGTGCGTAATTCACGCGCAGCGCTGTAACCCCGGCCATCGGCAAAGTTCGGGAATTCAATGGCAATGAGGGCCAATGCGTTGAAATCCGAAGCAAGAATAGCGGGTTCTTCGTCACTGGCAAGGCGTACACCTACTTTACCAGGGCGCTGGCGTAATACTTCTGCGTATTTCTGCCACAGTGTCACGGGAACAATAATATCGCCGTCAGGCAACTCTGCCACGTCACTGTCAGCACTTGCCATATGCCAGTGGTCTTCAATAATTTCGCGATTTTTAATGAGTTGCTTCATAGACCCGTTCCTTAAAAGGTTCAATGCCGATACGGCGATAGGTATCGAGAAAACGTTCTTCGCTCGTTCTTTTTTCCAGGTAAAGATCAACACATTTTGCTACGACACCGGTGACTTCTTCCGCAGTGAACGAGGGCCCAAGAATTTCACCCAGTGAGGCTTCATCGGTAGAACAGCCGCCGAGTGAGACTTGATAAAACTCGTCGCCCTTTTTATCAACGCCCAGAATGCCAATGTGACCGACATGATGATGACCACAGGCATTCATACAGCCGGAAATATTAAGCTCCAACTCGCCTATGTCATTGACCACATCAATGCGATTGTAGGTACGTTGAATGCGCTCAGCGATGGGCAGTGATTTTGCGTTGGCCAACGAACAATAATCGCCGCCCGGGCAGCAAATAATATCGCTTATTTGTCCCAGATTCGCTGTAGCCAGCCCAGCGTTATTCAGTGTTTGCCATAACGAAAACAGCTGACTTTGTTTGACGTCGGCAAGCACCAGATTTTGCCGGTGCGTTGTGCGCAGTTCGCCAAAACTGTAGTTATCGGCCAGATCCGCTATCAGAAGCATCTCTTCCGCGCTGACATCACCTGGTGCTATTCCTGTTGCCTTCAGGCTGATATTGGCAATGGCATAGCCTTTGATTTTGTGTTCAGCCACGTTGGTTTGTACCCATTGGCTGAAATCAGGGTGGTGTTCAAGCTGCGTATTAAAATCGGATGCATCTGTGTCAATCTGTTCGTAAGCAGGGGGTTGATAGTGGGCACTGATACGCTGGATTTCCTGTTGAGTCAGCGTGCCGGGGCCATCCTTGATACGCTGCCATTCTTCTTCAACTTTGGCAGTGAAAATTTCAGGCGTCATGGCGCGCACCAGAATCTTGATGCGTGCTTTATATTTGTTGTCGCGCCGTCCGTAGCGGTTATAAACACGCAAAATCGCTTCCAGATAGGTCAGCAGGTGAATTTCTGGCAAGAAATCATGAATAACCGGTCCAAGAATGGGTGTGCGACCAAGGCCACCCCCGACACGAACCTTGAAGCCTATATCACCCTTGTCGTTGCGTATAACATGCAGTCCAATATCATTGGTTTGGGTGGCTGCGCGGTCTTTGCCTGATCCTGTTACCGAGATTTTGAATTTTCGTGGCAACAGCGCAAATTCAGGATGAAAGGTTGACCATTGACGAATGATTTCGCAGTAAGGCCGGGGATCAACGGCTTCATCCTTGGCAACACCGGCGTACTCATCGGATGTTGTATTACGAATGCAGTTGCCACTGGTCTGAATTGCGTGCATTTGGACCTGACTCAGGTCAGCGAGAATATCAGGCACATCTTCCAGTGCGCACCAGTTAAGTTGAATGTTCTGGCGTGTACTGAAGTGCGCATAACCCTTGTCGTATGTCCGGGTAATTTCAGCCAGTTTGCGCAATTGTTTGCTGTTTAACATGCCGTGAGGAATAGCGATACGCAGCATAGGTGCGTGGCGTTGTATATACAGTCCATTTTGTAGGCGCAGTACACGAAACTCGTCCTCACTGAGTTCGCCATTCAAATAGCGATGGGTCTGATCTTTAAATTGTTTGACCCGTTCTTCGATAATACGTTGATCGGTCTTGGTATAAGCGTACATGTATAGCCCTGAATTTTTGTAAGCTGTTGATGTATTTTATTTTATATCGTTGAACAGTTAGCAACTGACTAATAGTTCAACGAGAATGGGTTAAGGCAAAAGTTGTTCTACTAAAGCGCTTTCAAAAGAATGCGCTATCTTTAGGCTCTGGATCTTCACACCGTTGGGAGCGCATCTTCTTGGGTTGTTGCGCTCAGTATGCGGATACATAGGGACAGATAGTAGCAGAGAGTGGTTATGCTATTAAATACTAGGTTATTCTACCTATATTACCCTTCGGAATAACAGCAAACTTTATGCTTTCCGATGTTGCGTAAAAAGACCGATCCACAAGGGAATATATTTATTTGCAAGGTTTGCCGGACGTTGAAAAGGATCAAGGGTGCGTGTATAAGCACTGACTGGCAAAATAGCGGGTTCTGAATTTCAAAAATAACCATAAGATAAGGGTTAAATAAAAATAGTATATTTTACCCTCGCGGTATTTTGTGCTGCGGCCACGTTTAAAAAACAGGGAGTGATCGGTGTTTAAAAAAATATTTGGTTCTAAAGAAAAACATTACAGTCTGAGCATTAAGGGTATCGATGTGCCCATACAGATCAGCAGTAAAGAGTCGATATTGCAGGCCGCGTTGAGGGAAGGTGTGAAGTTTCCTCACAGTTGCAGAGTGGGCGGGTGCACGATGTGTAAATGCCGGCTTGTGTCTGGCGAAGTCAAACAACTAACTGAAACGGCTTATGTATTAACGAAAGAAGAATTACAGCAAAAGTATATTTTGGCCTGTCAAAGCCAACCAAAATCGGATGTGCGTGTTGAGGTCGACTTTGAGCGCATGGCTGATTTACCTGATCATAAATTGCAGACGAGTACGGCCCGTATCAAGGAAAAAAACAGGCTCACCAAAGATATCATTGAGTTGATTGTCGAAACCGACAAGATCATTGAGTTTACCCCTGGTCAATATGCTGAAATTTCTGTGCCGGGCCGCTTTGCTGAGCCTCGCGCCTATTCATTTGCCAGTGCGGGTCGAATGAATCCAAAAGAACTCAATTTTTTTATTCGTGCGGTACCCAATGGTGAAGTGTCTAATTGGTTTGTTCATGAGGCCGCTGTTGGGGAAAAAATTCAAGTTGAAGGGCCCTCCGGTGATTTTCATTTGCGTGAGTCGGATGCAGCGATGGTGTGTATCGCAGGTGGCAGTGGTTTGGCGCCTGTGTTGGCGCTACTGGAAGATGCGATCCACAAGAGTGTTGATAGGGACCTGATCATGTTTTTTGGTGCGCGCACCGAGCAGGATCTTTATGCGCTTGATCGTATTGATCATCTCAGAAAGAAATGGGCCGGTGATTTTAAGTTTATCCCTGTGTTATCTGATGAAGCAGCAGATTCAGCCTGGCAAGGTAAGCGTGGTTTTGTTACCGATATATTCAAGTCATACGGTAATGCTGATCAGCAACTCTACATGTGTGGCCCGCCACCGATGATTGATGCAGCTATTGAAATCGCTAAGGGTATTGGCATTCAGGAAAATCAGATATTTTTTGATAAATTCCTGGATCGCAGCAGCATTCAGACCATCTCGTGATCTGACGTACAGAATGGTCGTGGTTTAGAGTGGGGGGTAGGTGGATTTTCTGTACTAAAAAGCCATGGATGGCCTATTATTTGAAAATATAGAACTATATTTTTATTAGTTATAGATCTTCTTCATCTAAC
>DAIRVL010000092.1:7382-9790 GCA_036802845.1 Pseudomonadales bacterium
AACAGATTCTCTATAAGGCTGCTACACTTTTGTAACAAATTAAAAGATCACATTCACACGTGTTAAAAGGAGTTTCCACTGTGTTGACTGATAATGTGCGTGATAAGCGCAAACTCGAACGACATTCTCTGGTTTACTACATTCCACTGCATGACCAAAAAAGCGGGCAGATGCTTGCGCATATGGTCGATGTTAATGTGCGTGGTTTTTTAGCAAGCAGCGACAAACCCTTTTTATCGGGTTCGCTGCATCGCTTCCGGATGCAATCGGAAATGGATTTTGAGCTTAACGATGAAGTTGAATTTAATGCCATCTGTTTATGGTGCAGGCAACAAGGCGCTGGTGACGTGTATGATGCGGGTTTTAAATTTATTAATCTCTCCCCGATGGCGCGCCAGGTAATTTATAACCACGTGTAAGCTATCGATGGCCCAAGGCATGATCAAGACGATGCTATCAGTCAGGATTTCTGGCAATAAACACCGCTCTTCTGGGGGCGGGCAGGCCTTCAATAGTGAAGTTGTTATCTTTCGCATCAAGAAACTGCGGCAGGGATGAAAAGGGCATCCACTCGGTTGAGCGTTGTTCGTCGGTGCTTGTTTGATTAATGTTAACGCAGTGTACATCGGTGAAACCACAACGCAACAACCAGCGTTCCAGCGTGATGCAGCTGGGAATAAACCAGACATTGGACATTTGTGCGTACCGTTCTGCAGGCAGTAAAGTGGTGTTGCTGTCACCTTCAACAATCAGTGTTTCCAGAACCAGTTCGCCCCCGGGACGTAAGCAACTCTTGAGTGATAGCAGATGGTCGATAGGCGAACGTCGATGGTACAGAACGCCCATGGAAAACACCGTGTCGAAAAACTCGAGCCGACTGGGTAAGTCCTCCAGGCGCTGTGGTGTCACGCAAACAGGCTGAGGTCCCAGAAAGTGGCGCAAAGTCTGGTATTGCATTACCGCAATCAGTGAAGGATCAATTCCCCACACCCTATGTGCGCCGGCACCGGCCATGCGCCAGCAGTGATAACCACTGCCGCAGCCGACATCCAGAACTGTTCGTCCTTTCAAATCGCTGATATGTGGGACGATACGATCCCATTTCCAGTCAGAACGCCACTCTGTATCGATATAAATGCCATGAATTAAAAACGGCCCTTTGCGCCAAGGCATAAACTTTTTTAACTGGGTTTTTATCTGTGTCTGGATCTCGGTACTGCAATGTTCTGTGCTAACGGTAATGGCGGCAGCGTTGAGGTCGATATGTTCAGGGGGAATAACAGGCAAATGTGTAAGCACTGATTGCCAGTGGACGAAATTGCCATGCGCTTTGGTCGACAGACGTTCAGCGATTTGTGTTTCCAGGATGGGAATCCAGTCCTCGAAGCCGTTTTCAATCAATAACTGGAACAGTGGAGCATACATGTTTATTTTAATGCCAGAATGGACGCAAAGTTGAAACACTGAAACCAGACATCGGAGCTGCTGAAGCCGGCTGTTTTTAGGCGTTGTTGATGTGTTGTCAGCGGCTCGGGGATCAATACATTGTCTAAAGCAGTGCGTTTCTGACTGACTTCAAGTTCACTGTAGCCGTTACTGCGTTTAAACGTATGATGCATGTGGGTGTTAAGCGCTTGTTGACGTGGATCCTGAAACGCGATTTTTTCAGAAAGAATCAATAAGCCACCCGGCAACATACCTTGGTAGATGGTGGTGAGGATCTGTTGGCGTAACTCCGGATCGATAAACTGCAAGGTGAAATTCAGAACCACTATGGAGGCTTGTTTGATTTTAATGTCTTCTAGGTTGGCACAAAGCACTTCAACGGCGACTTGACTGAATTCTTTCTGCAGATTGGTTTTACAGCCCGCAACCATTGGCTCAGAATTATCAATCGCGATAATATTACAGTCCGCGTGTTTGATGTGATCACGCATGGCCAGTGCGGCGGCACCCAGTGAACAACCGAGGTCATAACAGGTGCTGTGAGGCTGCGCAAATTGTTCGGTTAATATGCCTATCATCTGGATAATAGTGGCGTAACCCGGCACTGAGCGTTGAATCATGTCCGGAAAAACACGCACCACCGATTGGTCAAAGACGAAGTCGGCTACACGGCTCAGGGGCTGTCGGTAGATATCGTCTTTTATCGGCTTATTGGCTTGTATCGTAGCGTCGAAAGAAGGTTTGTTTGACATACACTGGAGAAAACATCAGACCGAAAGTGGCAGGCCCCGGATTATGCTTTTTCTCTACTCTTGTTTCAACTCGAACTGTGATTTCTACAATTGATCACGAATTTTGTATTCTGTTTTGTTTGCTAAATTTAGATAAAGAAGAATTCACTGATGAAAGAAAAAACAGTCGATTTCCAGCCTCTTAACATTGCGGTCATTACGGTTTCAGAT
>DAIRVL010000093.1:0-9765 GCA_036802845.1 Pseudomonadales bacterium
TCCAGTGACTTGCCCGGTGGTGTCGACATCCCACAACAGGGCGCCATTCTGGCTGGCATAGGCACGCAAATGACCATCAAGTGCGCCGGCAAAAACGACACCGGGAATGGCCGTGATAGCAGCGGACAAACCCGGGTCGCATTCTTCAGGCACCTTGCAAATGGCTGAGAGTTCTTTACGCCAGAGAATCTCGCCGGTTTTTATATCCAAGGCACTCAGGCTGGGCTGTTTGGGTGCCGTGTTATTTGGATCGACCGGATTGAGTCCGGGAATTGTCAGCATATAGTCAGAAATCGGTACATACAGTTTTTCGCCATCGTAGGCCATGCCCCAATGAACCCCACCCAGCGCCCCCCCTTTGCCCAGTTTTTTGTGCCATACCACTTCACCTGAGTCGGGGTTGAGCCCCCATACATCGGCGGATTTTTGTCCAACCAGGAGCAGATCCTTGCCATCGGAAGCGGTGGCCAGGATGGGCGAGACGCCGATATCGAGATCCTTGCCCGGATTCGCCGGACAGTTGGTGCCGATCATGGGTAAGGAACAGGCCATATTCCAGGCATCATTGGGTATCAATTGGCGCTTCCATTTGATAGCACCGGTGTTTAAATCCATGGCAATTACGGCATCACTGCTGTCACTGACGGGCTGGGAGTAATTTTCGCCGGTGCCCACGTAAAGCACACCCCGTTGTGCGTCGATGGTTGGACTGTTCCAGACAGGGGCGCCGGAAGGACCATAACGATTCACGAACAGTGCGTTACTGCCACGTTCAGTGGCAGGTTCCATAACGTGGGTTTTCCATTTAAGCGCACCGGTTTTGGCATCAAGCGCGACAACCGCTCCCCGAAAAGTGCAGCAGGGGTAGACAGGCGCAGCTGCCAGCGCGACTTCAAACGAGGAAACGGGCACATAAAGTACATCCTGGTATAAGGTCGGTGAACCGGTGATGGTGGCACCCAGATGCTCGTCGACTTTTTGTTTCCAAATCAATTTTCCCGTTTGGGCATCCAAAGCAAAGGTGGTGGCGCGAAAGTCACCAAAAAAAACCATCGAACGGCCGTCAATATCTGTCGTTAAACTGATGGCGGTGCGTACTTCCCAGGTATTTTCAAAGGTCCAGCGAATACAGCCATTGGCGCGATTGAGTGCGTACACGGTGCCACTGGCACTGCCGATGTACACGGTGTCATTGGAAATGGCCGGTTGGGAGCGAACCTTGGTGGCGCCATCAAAGACAAAGGCCCATTTGAGTTTCAGTTTTTCGACCTCCTGCGGAGGCAGTTGCGCTATTGTTGCCGGCAAAAAACGGCTGTTTTTGAGATCAAAGCCCCAGCCTTGTGCGCGAATGGTTTGGACGGAGCTGGGTGTATTGTTGTCACAGGTTTGAGCCCACGCAGTGGAAATACACAGGCATACATACAAAACGACAGCAGTAACGGTAAAGAAGTGTCTCATCCTGAGGCCTCTGTTTTTATTGTTAACTGGGTGAACAGTGTCTTGTAAAATTGCAGAGAAATAAATAGTCAATGAGTGACAATAGGACGTATTCTGATAATCTGAGTTTGCTTTTATAGGTTATAAAAATTCTAAAACTAAAAAGAGAGCTGATATATTCTTTAATCTGTAGTGCTGAAATGTGAATTCTGTGTTTAGTCGGTTGTTGAAAAACACCGAGTCTTGCCAATGCCGCCTTGTCTTTGCGCGTAACATTTTTTAACAGCCTGATAGGTAGCAGCTTAGAAGAGGGTATGGCTTGAATGACTATTTCATAATTTTGCAGAATCTGCTATTTAAGCAAGAATGTTTAGCATCGTCAGAGTAAATCAGAATAACAGGCTGTGTTATTCAATAAAAAAGCCCAAGGAAGACATCATGACTGCGACAGCACCTGCTTTAGTCAAACTACCCGTAGATCACGACATCATTCCTCGCGACTTGCACTTTAATTTTTCTGATGCAAGTCCAAGAGCGTGGTATGGCGGCGATTCTTTCAAAACCAATTTCTTTAATGCCTTGTTTACCCTGTTTCCACCCGGAGAGGATTTTTTTGTGCGCAGTGTTCTGTATTACCGGGGCCAAATAAAGGATGAGAAACTGCAAAGGGATATCACTAATTTTTCCTGTCAGGAAGGTATTCATTCCAGATGCCATGCTGATCATTTGGATATCCTTGAAAAACAGGGTTACACCAGTCTTAAAAGAGAAAATAAATATATTGATGCAGGTTTGCGTTATCTGAATAAACGTATGCCGAAGTTTTCACTTGCGCTGACGGTTGCGCTTGAACATTTTACGGCAATGCTCAGCCACCAGCTCTTTATTTATCCGGAACTGTTTCTGGATCCAGCCCATGAAGATTTCAGACCTTTGATGGCGTGGCATGCACTTGAAGAACTGGAACACAAGGCTGTAGCTTTTGATGTGTATCAGCAAGTTGATGGCAGTCACGCAAGATTGGTACTGGCGATTATGCTGGCGACGATTAGCTTGACGGGTTTTACCGTTGTCAGAATGGTGCCTCTTTTGTTTAAAGATAAAATATTGTTTAAATGGAAAACATGGAAAGAAGGGCTGCCTTTTTTATATGGAAAACACGGTATTTTTACTATTTCGTGGCGGCAATATTTGCGTTTTTATGATCCAGATTTTCATCCGTGGCACATACAGGATTACAAGCTCGGTGAAAAAGTGCGGGACATGTATAGTCAGGGAATTTTGCTGACGCATGCCCGAGACTTGAGCTGAATCACGATTGTTTTAATGACAGCCTGCTAAGCAAACAAATAAAGGACTGTAATGATGATGGCTAGTACGTATCGCAATAAAGAAAATACCGAGCTGCCCATTGTAATTGTAGGCAGTGGATTTGGTGGTATCGGTATGGCAATTCAATTGAAAAAAGCAGGCATACATTCTTTTACTATCATTGAACGAGGTGATGAAATAGGCGGAACCTGGCGTGATAACACCTATCCCGGTTGTGCATGCGATGTTCCCTCTTATGTGTACTCCTTTTCTTTTGAGCAAAATCCTGACTGGAGCAGGATGTTTGCCGAAGGCCCGGAAATTCAGGCTTATTTGCTGCATTGTGTTGAGAAATATGCTTTGCGCCAGCATTTGAAGTTGAAGACTGAAATTATTGAAGCGTCTTATGATGACAAGCAGGGTCTCTGGATCCTGGTGACGGGGGATGGTGAAAAAATAAAAGCCAGAGCGCTTATTTCTGCTGTGGGCGGTTTGACTGATCCTGCACTACCAGCCATTCCGGGCATCAATGATTTTAAAGGCCAAATATTCCACACTGCGCGTTGGGATCATAACTATGATCTCAAGGGCAAACGGGTCGCTATCATTGGTACCGGCTGTAGTGCGGTGCAGGTGATTCCAAACATTGCCCCGATGGTAAAACAATTAACAGTGTTTCAGAGAACGGCGGCTTGGGTGCTGCCAAAATATGACAGGGTGATCAGCGATCGTACCAAAACCTTGTTTGCGAAATGGCCATTGCTGCAAAAGATCGTGCGCGGAAGCCTTTTATGGGGCAGCGAGGCATTGGGGCCATTTATTATTCTCAACTCTGAACGACTGTCGGGTGTTTTTGAAAGAGTGTCTACTCGACATCTGAATAAAAGCGTTAAAAGTCAGGAATTACGCAAGAAATTGACGCCAAATTTTCAGTTTGGCTGTAAAAGAATGATTATTTCAAGTGACTATTATCCGGCGCTGGAACGGGAAAATGTCACGCTTGAAACCAGTGGTATCCGTCAATTCGTTGCGCAAGGTATTGTTAGCAAGGATGGCAGAACACACGAATTTGATGCCGTTATTCTGGCCACGGGTTTTAATCTTGGTTTGACTTCTGCACCTTTTAAAATCACAGGATCACAGCAGCGATCACTTGATGCCGATTGGGCAGAGGGTGCGGTGGCCTATAAGGGCGTTGCCGTATCAGGATTTCCAAATTGGTTTTCCATTATGGGGCCTAACACCGGGCCTGGGCATACGTCTGTGCTTATCTACACTGAAGCGCAAATTAATTATATTTTGCAAGCGCTTAACTATCTCAAGGATGAGAATCTTAAAAGTATTGATGTCAAACAAGCTGTTCAGGACGATTACAATGAAGGTTTGCAGAATCGCATGAAATACACTGTCTGGACATCGGGAAGCTGCAAGAGTTGGTATCTTAATGCTGACGGCAGCAATCATGCACTTTATCCGGGCTTTGCCCACGAATATACCTCACGCGTCCGTACCTTTGATCCGATAGAATATAAAATCACGTCGAATGAAATTTCTGCTGAAGATTGGGCGCTGCAAGCAATTTGATTTGTTGCGGACTTATTAAGTGAGGTACCGATCTTATGAACTGTTTCCGCCGGCGAAGTAAAAGAATTCGGGTGAGAAATAATACATAGGAATGTAATTATCCAGCGTAGACATGTTTTTTTCAAAAGTATAATAAAAAATAGAGGGTTGAATTTATGGCGATTGCCTATGTTGTTTTGTTTTTAGTTCTGGTCGCCGGGCTGCATGTCTTGCGGCAGTATTTGTGTACTCTTGCGCAGGCGCCAGTGAATCACGAAGCCTTTACCGGCAAGTTGTATAAAGTAGGTGACTCTACTGTCGCTTATCGACCAGCGCGAACTAAGGCACGGGCGACCGTGATCACCATGCCTGGTTTTCTGGAAGACCATCGTTATTTTACCCAGCTCTATAATGATGACGATGTTGAACTTATTCTGGTTAACAGCTGCAACTATCACCCACCGGTAATTCCAAATCATGCCGAAAACTGCGGTTTTTTTAATAAAAACGGTTTTGCCCTGGGTTCGGTGGAATACGATGCTGCTGTATTAAACTGGGCGACGCAAACACTGGTCACTACCGATCAAGTGAGAGTGCACGGACATTCACGCGGTGGCGCGGTGGCGCTGGAAGCAGTGAAACAGAATCCGGCATTGCATCAGCGGCACGAAATTATTCTGGAAGCGCCGGTTTTGCCACAAGGCAAAGGACATCCTTCACTGGAGATGGCTTTTGGTAGTGTTGGTTTGTATTTATTGCCGCTGTTTGTGCCGCTGCTTAAACGTATTCCTGTCGATTTATATGCCCCCATTATTTATCGCCCACTGAATCAGCGAAAAAAAGAGGTGGTGGCGAGTTTGTTTTATAACCCGAAAACCTATCAGACAATTCTGGATAATATCCATGATCTGGAACAGTGGATGCAAAAAACAGATTACAGTATTTACCAGTTTGTCACGCGCGGTATTATTCTAATTGCTGAAAAAGATACGGTGCTTGATCGCGCCTCAATGCTGTTGAGTGCGCGTCAGGCCGGTAATCAATTTAAAGTGATTGAAACACGCAATACCAGTCACTTTATCAGTCTGGATGATCCCGATTCGGTGCCTGTTTTCAGCACGGTCAAAGTATTAAAAGAAACCGTGTGAAACACGGGTTCAGAGAATAACACGTTTCTTGATAAGCTGATTATCAAGCGCCATTTTATCAAGTGTCATTGTCGCCGGCATCGAGGTACTGTTAGAGCATTTGGCTCAAATCTCGATAGGTGTATCGAGAAGTTTTCTGATTCGGCTGAGTAACAGTTCGGCTTTAACGGGTTTGCTGAGCCGTTGTGCATTCAGTATTTTATCGGTTGCGCTCGACACGGTTTCATCATCAAACCCACTGATCAGCTGAATGTGAATGTGTGGATGGTGCTGCTGAATCCAGCGTGCGAGTTGGTAACCATTCATGTCTGGCATGATGACATCACTTAATACCAGGGCAATGGTGTGTCGACCAAGAAGCTCAATGGCATCCGATGCATTGTCAGCACACAGTACCTGATAACCCTGTTGTAATAGAATTTCCTTAGTGAGTTCAAGCAGAGCAATTTCATCATCAACGACCAGAATGGTTTCCGTGCCTGTCACGGTATCGAGTGATGCCTGGCTATTGCCGGGGTTGCTTGTTAAGTTGTTTTTTGTGTAAACGGGGAAATAAAGTGAAAAAGTCGCACCGTGTCCGAGTTCGGAAAAGACTTTTATGGCACCCCTGCTGCGCTCCATAAAACCATAGACCTGGCTTAAACCCAGACCGGTTCCTTTGTCGCCTTTGGTGCTGAAAAAGGGGTCAAAAATCCTGCTTTTAATTTCTTCGCTCATACCAACGCCGGTGTCTTCTATAGTCAATACCACGTACTGTCCCTCAGGTATATTCAATACCACGGCATTTTTGGCATCCAAATTAATAGTTTGGGTTTTTAGCGTAAGGCGCCCCATATCCTCCATGGCATGCATTGCGTTGATGCAGAGATTTAAAATGCAGTCTTCCAGATCACCCAGATTGACCTTGATGCTATCCTGCGCAGCATTGAGTTGCATAGTGAGCTGAATGCGGGCAGTTAAGGTTTTTGCCAGCATTTCCTGCTGCGCCAGCAGCAGCTGGTTAATGTTAACTACGTCCGCATCGGCCGGTTTTTGTCGCGAATAGGAGAGTAATTTTTGCGTTAGCTTGGTGCCTCGCTCGCCGGCATGACGAATCTGTTTCAGGAAATTTAATTGTTTTGCTTGCGCCATCAGCGCCGGTTCCAGTAGATCGCAGTAGCCGAGAATAACGCCCAGCATATTATTGTAATCGTGAGCAATACCTCCAGTGAGCTTGCCCAGCGCGTCCATTTTTTGGCTGCGCTGAAGAATTTCCTGTTGCTGCTTGCGCTGGGTTAAATCCTGAATGGAGGCAACAAAACGTTTACTGCCATCGTTGGCGGGTGGTAGTTCGGCGATGGAAAGATGTATTGGAAAATGTTCGCCATTTTTTCGTTTGGCAGACATTTCCCGACCAATGCCCATGATTTTTGATTTACCACTGCGGAAATAATTGCCCATGTATTGATCGTGATTGCCTGCATCGGCGGATGTCATCAGCGTGTTGACCGTTTGTCCCATGATTTCATCTGCGCTGTAAGCAAATATTTTTTCAGCGGCTGAATTAAAGCTTTGTATTCTGCCCTTACTATCGATGGTGATAACGGCATCAGCGAGATTGTTAAGAATCAGGCTCTGTTCGGTTTTTTGTTCTTTGAGGGTGTTTTCAGCCAGTTTTCGACTGGTAATGTCACGTCCTTCCCAGACCAGCAGTTCGACGTCACCCTTATCATCTTTGACAGGATGCAAACCGAATTCTATCCAGATCAGCCCGTCGAGGGTTTGCATGGGCACGTCACAATAAACCTGATTGCCTGCTGCAGCGCTTTGACAGGCATTTTGCACCTGTTGTTGAACACTTTTGTCATAGTTAAACCAGAAACTTTTCCACAGCTTCTGGTTGAGAACATTCGCGTGACTCATGCTGGCCAGGCAGAGGGGCTTGTTGTTGATAAAGGTAATTGCGCCATCGGGAGTCAGAGTGGCCACCATGGCATGCATGTCACCCATCACTTGTGAGAGTTTTTTGTGACTGTCGGCAATTTCCTTGCGTAAACGGTAGGCCTCAGTGACATCATTAAATACCAGAACCATGCCCATGATTTGATTGTTAGGGTCACGAATGGGCGCGGCGGAGTCAGCGATATGGTGTTGTTGTCCGTTTTTTGCAATGAGCGTGGTGTGATTGCTCAGGTACACTGTTTCGCCGGTGGACAAGACTTTATCAACAGGATTGAGTATCAAGTCCTTTGTGTTGGAATCAATGATGTTAAAAATGGCACGAACCGGTTTTCCTTTAGCTTCATTAAAAGACCAGCCGGTCAATTTTTCTGCGATAGGATTCAGCAGTGTTACATGCCCTGATGCATCGCTTACAATCACACCATCGCCAATACTGTTCAAGGTGATGGCCAGGTTTTGCTCGCGTTGCGACAATATGTTTTGTGTATTTTTTAAGTCACTGATCAGCAAACTATTGTCTAGGGCAATGGCTGCCTGGGTGGTCAGCAGGCTGATCAAGGCGACTTGCTGCGTATCAAAAACGGCAGGAATAAGCGAGTTTTCAAGATAAATCAGCCCCAAGGTCCGACCCTGATTGATCAGCGGGATAGCTAAAACGGATTTAAGCTGATAACGCCTGACGGCAAGTGAATGGGTGAATTCACCACTCGTGGACGCATTTTCTAACACAACAACTGAATTGCTGCGCAAGGTATAACGTGCAATTTCAATACAAAAATTTTCAGCGGTGACGGCATCCTGGGTGACCAGTTTTGTTTGGATGTGCGCATTTTTTTTACCCATGGCGCGCACAGTCAAGGTGCTTTGTTCCAGCGTTAACAAATAACCCGTTTTGGCACCCACACGCTCCATGGCGGTTGCGAGCACTTTTTGGATCAGGGTGTTGAAGTCGCGTTCCTGCATGATGCTTTGCGTGGCTTGCAGCAGAAAGGCGCTGTCGAGTTTTTCTTGTTGCGCAGAGTCGACGTCTACAGATTGATTCACGTTAACAATGAGTGGCGTTAGCTCAAAACGCGCCATCAACTGTTGCGCAAAAAAATCGGCATGACAGTTTTTATAAAGTCGAAGAGCTTGAGCCAGATACATGGCGCTGCTGTGCTGTGACTGTTGTTCCAGCCAGCTGCCAAGTCGGTGATGTAAGTGCGCTTCCAGAAAACAATAATTCTGTGCATGGGCGCTATCAATCGCTATTAAGAAACTGTTGCGTACAGCGTCCGGCGAGCCGTCTAGGGCTATTGTTTCGGCTTGCATAAGCGCCAAATACGGTTTGAGCATATCGCCATGGGAGACCCACTCTCTTACCTGTTGCAATTGTGCTGCTTGCTGAGAATTAGTGCCGGTTTTCAAACCACACAAATAACGGTAAACCACCCATAAACGGGCAATCACGGTGCCGGATAGGGCAGCAAGGTGAGATTCAGCCTGTATAAAAAGCAATTCTGCTCTGGCATAGTCACCGGAAAAATAGGCCATCATGGCCTTGTAACAAAAGTAGGTTGCTAGCGGAGCGAAATACTCTTCGTTCCCCCATGATTGCAATTTTTCCGTTATCTCGTTTTGCGTGTCCGTTACAGACGAGTCTGTCCATAGTGAGGTGAGGGCATACTGCATGCTTTCGCTAATCGCCAAGGGTAGACTCAAATGAAAGCGTGTGCAAAAAGTAACGCAATCGTTGATGTGTCGCTGGATTTTGGCAAGATCTTCGCCTTGGGTGAGTTGATACCACACCAAGGCAACGTGGGTAAGGCCAGTGTAATTCAATTCCCCACGTTTAATCCCGTGACGGATATTGTTGAGGGCCAGAGTCTGAAGTTCATCTATGGGGTGTGTGTGGTGCAGTGTCACCCACAGCCCTTGTGTCAGTGCACGAATAGAGCTCAATGTCTCAGGATTTTGTTCTGCCAAGGCCAGCATCCGGTTCTCATATTGCAGGGCCAGTTCAAACCTGTTTTGCGCATAAAAATAAAATGCGAGTGTTCCCAATGGCGAACAGGTGGATGCTATTTGACCCCGCTGCAAAGCAAGTGCGATGGCTCGGCCGCTCAAAAGAAAATAAAGGTTAAACTGGCCTGAAAGAAAACTCGGAGCCAGTAGTTCTGAATATAGATCTAACATAGTAATGGTTTTGGGATCAGTAGCCTCTGGCAGCGAGGCAAATGTCACCATAACGTTGGGGTTTACCAATGGGACAACAAGTGTAGTGGTCTCTGTGAGTATGTCCTGCTCGGTTTCGGGCAGAGTGCAATCGAGCAGTTGACAGCCTTCCCGTCCCATAGTTACAGACGCATTAAAATGACCTAACGAA
>DAIRVL010000094.1:0-9589 GCA_036802845.1 Pseudomonadales bacterium
ACATGCAACGTCAGGCAGTGCCAACACTGATCAGTGAAAAGCCTTTGGTTGGCACCGGTATGGAAGCCAGCGTGGCAAGAGACTCTGGTGTCTGTATTGTCGCGCATCGTGGTGGTGTAGTTGACGATGTAGATTCAAGTCGAATTGTTATACGTGTGAGTCCAGATGAAATCGTTAACGAAGGGGAGGCCGGTGTTGATATTTACAATCTCACCAAGTACACCCGTTCAAATCAGAATACCTGTATTAATCAAAAGCCACTGGTAAAGGTAGGTGATATTGTCGAGCGTGGTGACATCATGGCCGATGGCCCATCAATTGATATGGGTGAGTTGGCTCTGGGACAGAATATGCGTGTCGCATTTATGCCCTGGAATGGATACAACTTCGAAGACTCGATTCTTATCTCTGAGAGAGTCGTAAAAGAAGATCGCTTTACAACCATACATATTCAAGAACTTTCATGTGTAACCCGAGATACCAAGTTAGGCGCTGAAGAAATCACAGCAGATATTCCTAATGTAGGCGAGTCCGCCTTGTCAAAACTTGACGAGTCAGGAATCGTATACATCGGTGCTGAAGTCAAGGCGGGTGATATTCTTGTGGGCAAAGTAACACCTAAAGGTGAAACCCAGCTGACGCCCGAAGAAAAATTACTTCGAGCCATCTTTGGTGAAAAAGCATCAGATGTTAAAGATTCGTCTTTACGCGTTCCGTCGGGTGTTAAGGGCACAGTGGTTGATGTTCAGGTCTTTACGCGTGATGGTGTTGCCAAAGATCAGCGGGCTATTGATATAGAAAAAATGCAGCTGAATAACTACCGCAAAGATTTGAAAGATGAGTTCAGAATTTTTGAGGAAGTGACCAAGGATCGTTTGCGCTCAGTGCTGGTAGGCGCAGAAATTACCGGTGGTGCGGGCTTGAAAAAAGGAGCACTTGCTGAGTCGGATCTTGTTTCGCTTCCTATTGAAAAGTGGTTCGAAATCAGAGCGCTGGATGACAAGCTTGCCTCTCAGCTGGAAAAAACCAAAGAATATTTACAAAAACAGAAGGATCTACTTGAAGAGCGTTTCGAAGATAAAAGACGCAAACTGACAGGTGGTGATGAGCTGGCGCACGGTGTTCTTAAAATCGTCAAGGTCTACCTTGCTATCAAACGTCGAATTCAGCCGGGCGATAAAATGGCAGGACGACATGGAAATAAAGGGGTTATCTCTGCCGTAATGCCAGTAGAAGATATGCCTTACGATGAAAATGGTGTGGCAGTCGATGTGTGCCTGAATCCTCTGGGCGTGCCATCGCGTATGAACGTTGGTCAAATTCTTGAAACACACTTGGGTTTTGCTGCTAAGGGGCTCGGTGAAAGAATTTCGAAGATGTTAGACGATAAACGTAAGGTAGCAGATATTCGCGAATATCTTGAAAAAATTTATAACTGTACCGGAGGGCGTTCTGAAGATCTTGATTCGTTTACGGATGATGAGTTGTTGCATTTGGCAGATAACTTGCGCTCTGGAGTGCCAATAGCAACACCGGCATTCGATGGTGTGAAAGAAAGTGAGATCAAACAGTTGTTGGCGCTTGCTGAGCTGCCAGAAAGCGGTCAGATGACGCTCTATGACGGACGTACCGGCGAGGCATTTGAGCGAAAAGTAACGGTTGGTTATATGTACATGCTTAAACTGAATCACCTGGTTGACGACAAAATGCATGCTCGATCAACAGGCTCATATAGCCTGGTGACGCAGCAACCCTTGGGTGGTAAGGCGCAGTTTGGTGGTCAAAGATTTGGTGAAATGGAAGTGTGGGCGCTTGAGGCTTATGGCGCAGCGTACACATTGCAGGAGATGTTGACCGTTAAGTCTGATGATGTTCAAGGTCGAACGAAGGTTTATAAAAACATAGTTGATGGTGATCACCGTATGGATCCGGGCATGCCTGAATCCTTTAATGTGTTGGTGAAGGAAATTCGTGCGTTAGGTATAGATATTGAGTTGGAAAGTGATAACTGATCCGAGCAGACAGTGAATATACAAGCCACTTGTTGAGCATTTAACGAAAGATTTACCTTGGAGGAATGGCCTTGAAAGACCTACTCAACTTACTCAAATCTCAGGGACAAGTAGAAGAATTTGATAAGATAAGGGTTGGATTAGCATCACCACAACTGATTCGTTCTTGGTCTTATGGTGAAGTTAAGAAGCCGGAAACAATTAACTATCGTACGTTCAAACCCGAGCGCGATGGTCTTTTCTGCGCCAAGATTTTTGGCCCAGTGAAAGACTTCGAATGTTTGTGCGGTAAATATAAACGATTAAAACATCGCGGTGTCATCTGTGAGAAATGTGGTGTTGAGGTGGCGCTTGCCAAAGTTCGTCGTGAACGAATGGGCCACATAGAACTGGCATGTCCTGTTGCGCATATCTGGTTCTTGAAGTCGCTTCCATCGCGAATTGGTTTGTTGCTTGATATGACACTGCGTGATATTGAGCGCGTATTGTATTTTGAATCCTACGTTGTAATTGACCCAGGTATGACGGCGCTTGATCGTGGTCAGTTGTTAACTGATGAGCAGTATTACGATGCGCTGGAAGAATTCGGTGACGAATTCGATGCACGGATGGGTGCCGAAGCGATACAGGCTTTATTGCTTGATCTTGAGCCAGAAGCAGAAGCCGCGAAAATCAGAGATGAAATTCCGAATACGTCCTCAGAAACAAAAATCAAAAAGTACGCAAAACGCCTTAAGCTTCTTGAAGCATTTATTGAGTCGGGCAATAAACCGGAATGGATGGTATTAAATGTACTCCCTGTTCTGCCGCCTGATTTACGACCGTTGGTACCGTTGGATGGTGGCCGTTTCGCTACATCCGATCTGAATGACCTCTACCGTCGTGTAATAAATAGAAACAATCGTCTTAAGCGCCTTCTGGATCTTAATGCGCCTGACATCATAGTGCGCAATGAAAAACGAATGCTGCAAGAATCGGTGGATGCCTTGTTGGATAATGGTCGTCGTGGACGAGCCATTACAGGAACAAATAAGCGCCCGCTGAAATCGCTGGCAGAATTGATCAAAGGAAAACAGGGACGTTTCCGTCAGAACCTTTTGGGCAAGCGCGTAGATTATTCTGGTCGTTCAGTAATTGTTGTGGGCCCAACGTTAAGATTGCACCAGTGTGGTCTGCCTAAAAAAATGGCTTTGGAATTATTCAAACCCTTTATTTTCAGCAAGCTTGAGAGTCGTGGCTTGGCCACAACCATCAAGACTGCCAAGAAAATGGTTGAGCGCGAGACGCCAGAAGTATGGGATATTCTGGCAGATGTTATAAGAGAACATCCTATTTTATTAAACCGCGCGCCTACACTGCACAGACTTGGTATTCAAGCCTTTGAGCCTGTCTTGATTGAAGGTAAGGCAATTCAGTTACATCCTCTGGTTTGTGCTGCATTTAACGCGGACTTTGACGGCGACCAAATGGCCGTACACGTGCCTCTGACTATAGAAGCACAGATTGAAGCGCGTACCTTGATGATGTCTACCAATAACATCCTTTCACCAGCCAATGGCGAACCAATTATCGTTCCTTCGCAGGACGTGGTATTGGGTCTGTACTATATGACGCGTGATCGCATAAATGCCAAGGGCGAGGGGATGGTTTTCGCAAACATTGCGGAGCTCATGCGAGCCTATGGTAATAAAGCGGTTGACTTGCATTCCAAGATAAAAGTTCGTTTAAGCGATGTTGTGGATGGCAATGAAACGCGCGCAAGTGAAAAACGCACACGTTTGGTGGAAACTACCACGGGCCGGGCAATTTTATGGAACATCGTGCCAAGTGGTTTATCGTTTGATCTGGTGAATCAGGCAATGACCAAGAAAGCCATTTCACGATTAATTAATGCGTGTTATCGCCAGTTAGGTATAAAAACAGCTGTCATATTTGCCGACCAATTGATGTATTTAGGTTTTGAACAGGCCACAATTTCAGGCGCTTCTATTGGTATAAATGATCTGGTTATTCCTGATGAGAAAAAAGAAATCATCAGTGCCGCTGACGCAGAAGTAAAGGAAATACAGGATCAGTATGACACTGGATTGGTAACAGCAGGCGAGCGCTACAACAAAGTGGTTGATATTTGGTCGCGTACCAATGATCGCGTCGCCAAGGCCATGATGGACGGTTTGGGTACCGATGTTGTGATCGATAAAGATGGGAAAGAGGTTAATCAGCAGTCGTTTAACTCGGTTTATATTATGGCTGACTCGGGTGCTCGAGGTTCGGCAGCACAGATTCGTCAATTGGCGGGTATGCGTGGACTCATGGCAAAACCCGATGGCTCAATTATCGAAACCCCGATTACTGCAAACTTCCGTGAAGGACTGTCAGTTCTTCAGTACTTTATTTCTACTCACGGCGCGCGTAAGGGGCTTGCAGATACAGCACTAAAAACAGCTAACTCCGGTTATTTGACACGACGATTAGTTGATGTTGCACAAGACTTGGTAATTACTGAAACGGATTGCGGTACCAATGAAGGCTTGCTGATGACGCCGATGATAGAAGGCGGCGATGTTGTTGAACCTTTACGTGAGCGAGTTTTGGGTCGTGTGGTTGCTGTAGATGTATCCATGCCAGGCGATGAAAAGGAAATTGCAGTCAAAGCAGGAACCTTCCTGGATGAGCGCTGGGTTGAGCGTCTTGAGCAAATGAACGTTGACGAGATTATTGTTCGGTCTCCAATTACCTGTGATACCCGTTATGGTGTGTGCTCCTACTGTTATGGTCGTGATTTATCACGAGGCCATTTGGTAAATACCGGTGAGGCTATTGGTGTTATAGCGGCGCAATCAATTGGTGAGCCGGGTACACAGTTAACAATGCGTACGTTTCACATTGGCGGGGCGGCATCCAGAGCCTCTGCGGCAAGTAACGTCCAGATAAAAAATAACGGTCAGATTAGGCTGCATAATATAAAAACGGTAGAGCAAAAATCAGGGAATCTGGTTGCGGTTTCTCGATCAGGAGAGCTGGCGGTTGCCGATGAGCGTGGACGCGAGCGTGAGCGTTATAAAATACCCTATGGCGCAGTAATATCTGTTAAAGATGGGGAAAACGTAGTTGGTGGGCAGGTGGTTGCAACATGGGATCCGCATACCCATCCTATTGTTTCTGAAATGTCAGGAAAAATTCAATTCTCTGATATGGATGATGGTATTACAGTGACACATCAAACAGATGAGCTCACTGGTTTAACCAACATTGTTGTTATCGATCCAACAGAAAGACCGGCTACTGCCAGAGATCTGCGCCCGTGCGTGCGAGTTGTTGATGAGCAGGGAAATCCTGTTTGTCATGGCGAAACGAATTCACCCGTTCAATATTTCCTGGCGGCCGGTGCCTTGAGTACTTTGATCGATGGTGCGTCAATAGAAGTAGGCGATGTAATCGCACGTATACCACAAGAAAGCTCAAAAACACGTGACATCACTGGTGGTTTGCCTCGCGTGGCCGATTTATTTGAAGCCAGGAAACCAAAAGAACCGGCTATTTTGGCGGAAATTGGTGGTACCGTTACCTTTGGAAAAGAGACAAAAGGAAAAAGACGGCTTGTAATTACCGGGATTGAAGGCGAGACGCATGAAGAATTGATTCATAAATGGCGTCATATAGGTGTTTATGAAGGTGAGACAGTGGCTAAAGGAGAAGTAATCTCCGATGGTCCTGCAAACCCTCACGATATTCTGAGGCTTTTGGAAGTCAGTGCCTTGGCGAACTATATCGTAAATGAAGTGCAGGATGTTTATCGTTTGCAAGGTGTTAAAATTAACGATAAGCATATAGAGGTCATCGTAAGGCAAATGTTGCGCAAGGTTGAAGTGACAGATGCCGGTGATTCACGATTTATCAAAGGTGAGCAGGTTGAATACTCCCGAATTCTTACTGCCAATGAGCACTTAGAAAAAGAAGGGAAATTAACGGCCAAATTTGATCGAATGTTGCTTGGAATAACCAAAGCTTCCTTGGCAACTGAGTCATTTATATCTGCGGCATCCTTCCAGGAAACAACTCGTGTTCTGACAGAGGCGGCTGTAACAGGTAAGATTGACGATCTCAGAGGGTTAAAAGAAAACGTTGTTGTGGGTCGTCTTATCCCCGCAGGTACAGGTTATGCCTATCATATGAAGCGAAGATTAAGACGTGATTTGGGTGAAAGCCGACGTGCTGACGGAGTAACAAAAGAAGAATTTGAGCAATCAGCGAGCGATGCATTAAGTGATGCGTTGAATTCATCGGAAGGCTATAAAAACTCATAATGTCTAATAGATGCGCCTAGTGAAGGTTGAGCTTGACTTGATATGGGCGCATCTATAGAATTCTGCCTCCTTTATGGGCAGGTAAAATGTCGAGTAATATCTTTTAAAATTTTCGGAGTAAAATCGGATGGCAACCATTAATCAGCTGGTTCGTAAGCCACGAAGGCTAAAACGAACCAAAAGTGACGTGCCAGCATTGCAAACATGCCCTCAACGAAGAGGCGTGTGTACAAGGGTGTATACAACCACACCAAAGAAACCTAATTCGGCGCTAAGAAAAGTTTGTCGAGTTCGTCTGACTAATGGTTTTGAGGTGAGTTCATACATTGGCGGAGAAGGCCATAACTTACAGGAACACTCTGTGGTACTTATACGAGGTGGGCGAGTAAAGGATTTGCCTGGTGTTCGCTATCATACGGTACGTGGAACGCTGGACACATCGGGTGTGGCTGACCGTAAACAAAGCCGTTCAAAATATGGCGCCAAGCGCCCTAAATCCTGATAAACATACATCAAACTAACAAGTAAGGCTGAGCACACTTATACCTAAGTGCGGTCTCAGGACTACCTGAAGAGAGAGCATTATGCCACGAAGAAGAGTTGCTGCGAAAAGAGAAATCCTGCCTGATCCAAAATACGGTAATCAGATTTTGGCTAAATTCATGAACCAGTTGATGGTGAGTGGAAAGAAATCAACGTCTGAAAGTATTGTATACGGCGCATTAGATATAATCGCTGAAAAAACGAAGAAGAATCCAGTGGAAGTTTTTGAGAAAGCATTGGAATCAGTACGACCTGTTGTTGAAGTAAAGTCCCGGCGCGTAGGTGGGGCCACCTATCAGGTCCCAGTCGAAGTTCGTCCGTCACGAAGAACAGCTTTGGCAATGCGCTGGATAGTAGAATATTCAAGAAAACGCGGTGAGAAATCAATGAAGCAGCGGCTTGCGGGTGAATTGATGGATGCGGTAGATGGTAAAGGCGCAGCAGTTAAAAAGCGTGAGGATGTGCATCGAATGGCCGAGGCTAATAAAGCGTTCTCTCATTATCGATTCTAGTTTCTAAACATGCATGTCCTGAATTGAGGAAACAAAAGTGGCTCGTAATATACCTTTAAAACGATATCGTAACATTGGCATCTGCGCGCACGTTGATGCGGGCAAAACCACAACTACTGAACGTGTTCTGTTCTACACGGGTAAGTCTCATAAAATTGGTGAGGTTCATGATGGTGCTGCCACTATGGACTGGATGGTGCAGGAACAGGAGCGTGGAATTACGATAACTTCGGCAGCAACGACCTGCTTTTGGTCAGGCATGAGTCGTCAATTTGAAGAGCATCGGATCAATATTATTGATACGCCTGGGCACGTTGACTTTACTATTGAGGTTGAGCGATCTCTTCGTGTTTTGGATGGTGCCGTTGTCGTATTTTGTGGAAGCTCGGGCGTGGAGCCGCAGTCTGAAACTGTGTGGCGTCAGGCAAACAGATATAAAGTGCCTCGTATTGTTTTTGTAAACAAAATGGATAGAGCCGGGGCTGATTTCTCACGCGTTATAAAACAGATTCATGATCGCCTGGGTGCGACTGTTGTTCCGGTGCAGTTAAATATTGGTAGTGAGGAAAACTTTAAGGGCGTCATTGATCTCATTCAAATGAAGGCAATCTACTGGAACGAGGAAAATCAGGGCATGAGTTTCGAGCTCGCTGATATTCCGGAGGAATTGCAGAAAACCGCAGAACAATGGCGAGAAGCCATGATTGAGGCGGCGGCAGAGTCCAGTGAAAGTCTCATGAACAAGTACCTTGAAGGTGGCGAGTTTTCCATAGAAGAAATTCGTTCAGGGTTGCGTAAGCGCGTGTTGGCTAATGAAATTGTTATCGCCTTATGTGGCTCGGCATTTAAGAACAAGGGCGTTCAGGCGGTTCTTGATGCGGTTGTTGAATACTTGCCATGTCCTTCAGATGTAGAGGCAATTACGGGTATTTTGGATGATGCCGCCGGAACAGAATCAAAACGAATTGCCTCAGATGAAGAACCTTTTGCCGCGTTGGCTTTCAAAATCGCAACAGACCCCTTTGTCGGTTCGCTGACATTCTTTAGAGTGTATTCTGGCGTTCTTAATTCGGGTGATGCTGTGTATAACCCTGTCAAAGGTAAAAAAGAACGAATTGGTCGCTTGCTTCAAATGCACGCAAATACCAGAGAAGAAATAAAAGAGGTTCGAGCGGGTGATATTGCCGCAGCTGTTGGCCTAAAGGATGTTACAACAGGTGATACACTTTGCGATTTGAATAAAGTTATTACCCTGGAAAGAATGGATTTTCCTGAGCCCGTCATATCGGTTGCAGTTGAACCAAAAACCAAGGTTGACCAAGAGAAAATGGGCATGGCGTTAGGGCGCTTGGCACAGGAAGATCCATCGTTCAGAGTTTCATCGGACGAAGAATCTGGGCAAACGATAATATCAGGCATGGGTGAGCTTCACTTGGATATTATCGTTGATCGTATGCGCAGAGAGTTTGGTGTTGAGGCGAACATAGGTAAGCCACAAGTGGCTTATAGGGAAACCATAAGAAAGACGGTCGAGGTTGAGGGTAAGTTTGTTAAGCAAAGTGGAGGACGTGGACAGTACGGTCACGTTAAGTTAAGACTTGAGCCTACAGGTGAGGGCGAAGGTTATAGTTTCAAGCCAGAAATTGTGGGTGGCTCTGTTCCAAAGGAATACTGGAATGCGGTTGATAAGGGTGTCCAGGAGCAGATGAAAAATGGTGTTGTTGCTGGATATATGGTAATTGACGTTAAAGTTGCGCTTATTGATGGGTCTTACCACGAAGTGGATTCAAACGAAAATGCATTCCGAATGGCAGGATCAATGGCCTTTAAAAAAGGCGCTATTGATGCTGGAGCCGTCCTGCTTGAACCGATTATGAAAGTTGAAGTGGTGACACCTGAAGATCACATGGGTGATATTATTGGCGACTTGAGCCGAAGACGTGGAATGATTCAGGGTATGGATGATATTCCATCTGGAAAAGTTGTTCGAGCCGAAGTCCCGCTTGCAGAAATGTTTGGCTATGCCACAGATGTTCGTGGCATGTCTCAAGGCCGAGCATCCTATTCGATGGAATTTTTAAAGTACCTGGAAGTTCCAAGCAATATTGCAGAAGCGATAAAGAAACAATCTTAATTATTTGAATTTTTGAGGTTGACGAGATGTCAAAGGGTAAATTTGAGAGAACCAAACCTCACGTAAACGTGGGAACGATTG
>DAIRVL010000095.1:0-9585 GCA_036802845.1 Pseudomonadales bacterium
ATAGCCACGAATGCGCACTCCGTAGAGTTCGTTGAGATATTTTTTGGCAATGGCACCGGCAGCCACACGCATGGCTGTTTCACGCGCCGATGAACGCCCGCCTCCGCGATAATCACGAAAACCGTATTTCTGCTGGTAGGTATAATCGGCGTGGCCGGGGCGGAAACGATCGAGAATTTCGCTGTAATCGCGCGAACGCTGATCGGTATTTTCAATTAGCAAACCAATGGGCGTGCCGGTGGTTTTACCTTCAAACACACCCGAGAGAATTTTCACTTCGTCGGCTTCACGACGCTGGGTGGTGTACTTGGAACTGCCGGGGCGACGACGGTCCAGATCATGTTGCAAATCGGCTTCACATAACGCCAAACCTGGGGGGCAACCATCAACGATACAACCCAAGGCTGCGCCATGACTTTCACCAAATGTTGTCACCGTGAAGAGTTTTCCGAAGCTGTTTCCTGACATGGCCTGCGTTATTCCTCAATATATTTTGTAAAAGAGCTTGGGGACGTTTTTTAAAGCGTTTTAATTAGAACATGCTTTGGTATTCTTTTAACTGCGATGCGGTAAGGGCAAAAACCCCCTGCCCGCCGTGTTCAAATTCGAGCCATAAAAAAGGCACGTCGGGATAACGTGCCTGTAAAGCGTCTTCAGCACTGCCTACTTCAAGCACCAACAAACCCTCATCACTGAGGTAAGCACTTGCCTGCTGTAAAATTTCAATCACAATCGCCAGGCCATCGTCATCGGCCGCCAAAGCCAGCGTCGGCTCATATTGGTATTCGGCAGGCAATGAGGCCATTTCCAGCAGATTAACATAGGGCGGATTGCTGATAATCAGGTCATAACTTCTTTCAGGTATCCCTGCAAAAAGATCAGATGCAAGCAGTTCGAGCGAATCATCCAGCTGATAGGTGCTGCGATTTTTTCGTGCCACCTCTAGTGCATCAGGCGATATATCAGAGGCCGTGACCTCGGCTTGCGGGTAATTCAATGCGGCAAGAATCGCAATACAGCCACTGCCGGTACACAGTTCAAGAATGCTTTCAGGCCCCGCCTCATCAAACCAGTTAGGCAGGTGATCGCGCAGAAATTCGGCAAAGGGAGAACGGGGAATCAATACCCGATCATCGACATAAAATTCCAGTTCGCCAAACCAGGATGAATGGGTCAAATAGGCGGTAGGAATCCGTTCTTCGACACGCCGTTTGATTTGTGTGGCCAGAAACTGGCGTTCGGAACGGGTTAAACGTGCCTGAATAATAGGCGCTTCAGTGGTGAGCGGAAGATGCAATGAAGGCAGAATCAAGGCCAGGGCTTCGTCCCAGGCATTGTCAGTGCCGTGGCCCAAATGGATATCAGCCGCTTCAAAACAACTGACCGCCCAGCGTAAAAAATCGAGAATAGTATGTAATTCCTCAACCGCTTCTACCTCGTTAATCAACACAGGCCTCTCCCGAAAAAATGAAACAAGTGTACTCCAAAACGTCGCTGAAAAAACCTCCGCACAAATCCTTAATTACCACGCGGTGGTTTAAGAAAGGTGAAAAGAGTATGATGCCGATCTGTTCCCCCTCATATAGTTACTCATCCATTCAAGAGTAAAAGGTCAATGGAAAACGCATTTGCACATATCATTCAATCCATCGGTGAAGATTTATCACGTCCTGGTTTGAAAGATACCCCTCAACGCGCGGCCAAAGCATTCAAATACATCACCCGTGGTTATGAGCAAACACTGGAAGAAGTTGTCAACGGTGCAATTTTTCCCTCTGATACCGATGAATTGGTTGTTGTTGACAATATTGAGCTTTACTCGCTCTGCGAACATCATCTCTTGCCTTTTATTGGCAAATGCCATGTGGGTTACCTGCCCACAGGCAAGGTTATTGGCTTGTCAAAAATTGCCCGGATTGTCGACATGTTTGCCCGACGTTTACAGATTCAGGAAAATCTTACCAAAGAAATTGCCGAGGCAGTGATGTCGATGACCAATGCTTCTGGCGTGGCCGTGATCGTTGAAGCACAGCATATGTGCATGATGATGCGTGGGGTTGAAAAACAGAATTCCATGATGAAAACGTCGGTTATGTTGGGACGCCTGCGCGACGATCATCGCACTCGTGCAGAGTTTTTATCACTGATAAAAAAATAAATGCCCAGGCTCAGGCGCTGGTGCTTACACGCGTACCCAGTACTGCACCGGGTTCCAGTTCATGAAGATCGTGCAGGATACTTTGTGTCGCAACTTTTGGGGGCGAACTTGCTTCGCTGGTTGAATTTTTAGCAACACCCGAGTCAACATCGTCGGCCACTGCTTCAGTTTTTTTACCTGTCAGCATATGTGGGTTAAGTTGCAAACCTGCATTTTGCTCAATGCGCTGAACCGACTCGTCTTTATTCAGTTCAGTAGGCACCACCAAGGCTTCCCTGCTTTGCTGCACCGACTGTGTAGCAGCAACACTCAGCTTGTCGTCGCGGTCATCACGCCCCAGTGCCTGGGTGGGGCGTTTCAGGGGTTCGGTACCGTTTACATTACTGTGTACCGTCGCCGCACTGCGCATAAATTCAATCATACACTCACCTGTTTATTACTTGCATCAGCCTCAAAAAAAACACCTGACGAAACACCATGAGACGGAAGAAAAGTGATTTAACAGATCTATCTTAAACGCCTGCTGTGCAAAACTTTAATACTTTGTTTGCATTAGCCCGCTCGCTGTTATGGACAAAAAAGCAGCAACGCTTCCATAAAGCTCAAGAAAACTAAGGCAATAAAATCCACTGCACGTAAAAGGATTGATTTTTTGTTGCACCACTGGGCGCCAAGGGACCCACGCTATAAGCGGTCAGGTTTACGCCGTTCACTTGCTTCGTTATATAGTCTACAAGCTGTTCTGCCGCTTTTTTTGATTCGACCAAGGCAGCGTCCACATCCGGGCGCGGGTGCGTATGGCCCACAACGGCGATTCTTCGGTCAGGATTTTTCTGCAACCATACAATCACCGCATTCAAATCATTTTGGCTGGCCTGAAGATCAAGAATACCCGTGTCTGAAAAACGTATTCCCGGTAACCAGGCAAAGCCCTTGTCAAGCAAAGGCGCAAACATGTCGGTGTCGTTTATGGTTTTATCCGCAGGAACAATCAGATCCAGATGAATAAAGTTCTTTTTGTTGCCACCTTGTACAAAATATAAGGCAACATAACGTTCAGCACCGCCTGCGGGTGAACGCAAAGCGACATAATGCTGGCTTCCATCAAAACCATTTAACTCCCGTTGCCCAAATATTTTATTGGCCCAGTCAGAATTGCTGCCGCATTTTAGAGAAGCGCACTCAAAAAGCACACTGAACTTTTGCGCCTTAAAATAGGCATAGTAATAGTTAAAAACGGTTTCCGGCGTGTGATCACGGCCAATTTCATAGGTCAGATGATGGACCTGCCCCTGCAGTATTTGCTGCTTTTTGGGTTCGATTCGGCCATTGGTTTTTTTTAAGGTGCCCAAAGGAAGACGGTATTCTTCCTGCGGCAAACCCTTTTTTTCACTTAGTAACACACTGCCCTGGAATTCGACAAAATCAGGAAAATGCTGTTTCAGTTGCGCCGACACAGTACCAATAAAAATGCAATACAGACACAAGGTGCTCACGACTAAACGACACAGGAATTCTTGTGTCTTTTTTACTGTTTTGTTGCTGTTCATTCATCTATTTCCAGTGATTGCCACGTTGTTGCAAAAAAATCAGCAATAATGCGCGCCACATCAGGTGCTTGTTTTTCCATATGCAGGTGATGCCCGCCGGGTAAATGCTCTACACGCAAATTCCGGTGCAGGCTGATTCGTTTTTGCAGCTCAGCTTCATCGCGAGGTACACCGTCTTCGGCCAGTATCAAACAACTGGGCGCTTCAATGGCTTTCACAAAAGCACAAAATTCTTCATGGCCTGCGGCGGATGAAGAAATAAAACGCAAACGTGGATCGGTGCTAAACATCAAACCCTCTCCTAATGGCTGCGTACCACGTTCACACAAGAGTCGCGCAGCGGGTGGATCAATTTTAAAAAATCCATTAATACGTGCCTGAACAGCGGCATCGAGCGAAGGATACAAAGGGGGTGATTTTTGTCGCAGTCCCACGGTTTTTCTAAACGACGTTTGCATAAGAATGGGTAATGTCTCCGGCGACACCATGCTGGGTGCACCAAAACCTTCGAGCAACATCAATTTATTGATAAGCTGCGGTTCGATGCCGGCGGTCATCACGGAAATATGGGCGCCCATGGAGTGCCCCATCAAGTTAAAACGTGTCCAGCCCAAGCAGCTTGCCAGTTCCAGAATATCAAAAACATATTCGTTAAAATAATAATGACCCCAGCCAGGTCGGTGATCACTCCTGCCATGGCCGATCAGATCAACGGCGCAAATTCTTAAATCGGGCAATTGTTTGGCCAGCAAATCAAAACTGGCGGCATTGTCGAGCCAACCGTGGAGCGCAATAACGGGCTGACCGTCTTCTGGTCCCCACATTTTGGTATGCATTTTTAAACCGTTGACATTGAAGTGCTGTTCATCCCAGGGCATTGTTGTTTTTGTCATGCGTTATTACTTCGTTACTAAAAATGTATTGATGGTAGCGGCGACGTGTTCGGCACCCTCTTCAAGATGAAGATGATGTCCTCCGCGCAGGGTTGCTATGTGCAAATTGACCAGTTTTTCTCGTCGCGATTCTACTTTCATGAACTCAAGAGGCAGACCTTTATCCCCCAATATCAGACAGGTCGGTGCGCTGATGTTAGCAATCAGCGCCTGAACTTCGGCTTCGGTCAAGCGCAAGGGCGAGGGATAACGCAAACGCGGATCGGATCGCCACGACCAGCCACCGCTTACGGCTTTAACGCCTCTTTTACATAAAATTTCGGCCGCCTGGCGATTAACAGGCGTACTGCCCTGCATGCGTTTTTCAACCATGGTAGCCCAATCGGGATACACTGGCTGTTTTTTCGGGTCGTAGGTTTTCATCTTGGCAAAGGCCGAACGCAGTTGCGAAACAGCCGCATCGGCCTCGCGACTGTGAGGGCCAAAACCTTCAATCAGCACCAGTTTTTTGATACGTTCAGGAAAAATCCCTGCCATTACCAGCGCGATATTGGCGCCTAGGGAGTGGCCGATCAGATTAAATTCGCGCCACTGCAGCGCATCGGCAATTGCCAGCGCATCGGCCGCATAATCAGTGATGTAGTAATGGCTACCTTCGGGCCGGTGTTCGCTCAGACCATGTCCGGCCAGATCAGCCGCACAAAACAATGGCGTGTCCAGCAAGGGCGCGATGGCATCAAAGCTGCCGGCGTTGTCCAGCCAGCCATGCAAAGCCAAGGTTGGCACGCCATCTGTAGATTGCCACAGCTTTAGCGCGAAGTTTAAACCATTCGCCTGAATCACCTGTTCCTGGCTTTCCTTCACTCAGTCCCCTACGTGCTTGCTGTCTGCTTTATAACAGAGCGCAGTGTAACGAGAAGAACGCGGGAGGTAAAAAATTTTTTAACCCGACGAGCACGGCCTTGGGTAAAGTCCAGAATCAAACAGTTTTGCCGAAATTCAGAATGTCTTTAACAACGGTTTTTATTATTGGCATCACAACTTTAAGTGGTTCAGCCCATTGCGCTGCGTTAACATAGGCCCGTCGGGCACGTAGCTCGTGCCTGTTATTGTTCCGAAGGAATATGTAAGCGTCTATAAAGAATTCATCCCTTGCCGCAAAACCATTGTTTATTACTATGATCCGTGAAAGCCTACTTTTATGTGATTTCCTGGATGCTTCGCCTGGAATAATGTATTCAAATGAACAAACACTATTTTGAACCTTTAACCTGGTTACGCGCAGTTGCCGCTTTTTTTGTAGTGATTAGCCACTCATTAAGAACATCTGAAATCCAATATTCACCCACTGATGAAGCTAGCCACTTCTTACCGTTAAACCTGTTGGATTTAGGCTCTTTTGGCGTTTGTCTTTTTTTTGCTTTAAGTGGATGCACCTTATTTATTAGCAGCCACGAAAAAATCAACCAATTCGGTGATTTTTTTGGCTTTTATATCAAAAGATTTATGAGGATCTGGCCTGCTTTTGCGATTTCATTATTTATTTATTTGGTGTTTATTGAAATTTTTCGTCATTTTTATACCGCAGACAAAAGCTTCTGGATAGCACAATTCCTCAATGAATATTCACTTCAGAATGTTTTTCAGTATCTGTCATTAACATTTAACATTTATGGGCCACGTAATTTATTTATTGGTCCCTATTGGTCACTTCCAGTTGAGTTTCAATATTACTTACTTCTTCCTTTTGCCTTGCTACTCATGAAAATAAGAAACTTCGGATTTTTATCACCCTTATTGTTTAGTGCAGTCCTCTACTTTCTTTTTCGAGAGCCGGTCTTTCAATGGGATAGAGATGAGGTCTTTCAAATGGGGTTTACCTTTTTTGGTGGCGTTTTTCTGGCTAACTATCACCGATCAAAAACGTTCAGGGTACCCTTCTGGACTTCTATCACGCTTTTCTTGGCAGTCATATTATTTATTGGCTTAGTAAGAACCTCTATTATTTCCATACCTAAAGAAATACCTTTTATTTCTAATGAATGGAATTTATACGGGGTAGTAGCATTGACCTGTGTTTTGTTAGCGCTTTTTACCAGACAACCTCAGAAAAACAACCGGTTTTTAAATTTTGTACACAAATACGGTGAAATTTCTTATAGCATTTACCTGTTTCATATGTTGTTTATTGGAATTGCAGCCTTATTAGTGATTAATTTTGAAATATATGGAAAACATCAGAAATTATTTTTTGTGCTTTTATTTTCGCTGACTGGAAGTTATATATTTTCAAAATATACCTATCGTTACATAGAGCAGCCATCAATTGCATTTGGTCGCCGCTTATCAAATTTCAAACAAAAATTAAATTCAGACCTTTAATTTAACTTTCTGTCACTTTCACCTTATAAAAACTTTTATGCCAATAACAGCCAATGACATTCTCTATAAAGACGTTCATGTCCATATTCAATATATCGACAGCGATAAAACCACGGTCTTACATGAAAATATCTTCAACGGGCGGGTTGAAAAAATCGACGACACAGACGGTATCGTGATTAAAATACAGGGTAATACGCCCTCAATACGGGTTATTCCTCCAAGTCTTGATGCCTGCTTTTGTGATTCAAATAATGTTTATCACCTGCACTGGTCGGTTTTCAGAACGCAAACAAATCGCGCCGATGGACAACACGAGTGGTGGGAGTGGAAACCACGACTGCGCTAAATTGCTGCCTATGCTTGGAAGCACTCATTCAATCTGATTTTTAACACGTTTTTATTCAACCCAATATCGGATCTGTTTATGCGCATCATACCTTTCGTAATAATCATGAGTCTGTTTTCACTCCCCCTGATCACTCAAGCGGCAGGTTTAAATAATCAGAACGACGTTCGTCCGGTGATCGGTTGGCTGGAGAACGTTGGTCTTGAAGATGCCAATTTTATTATGAAGGCAAGAATCGATACCGGCGCAGGGCTTGCCTCTTTAAATGCCCAGGTGATAGAAATCAAACGAAGCAAGAATGGCTCAAGCGAATCGGTGGTGTTCTCGGTGCAGGATGCCAGTGGTAAAAAGACAATTCTCGAACGCCCGGTAGAAAAGTGGGTGAATATCAAGAAAAAAGGCAATACGGGTTTTATGAAACGTCCCGTGGTGAAACTGGTGATGTGCCTTGGCGGAAAAAAAGTAAGAGCCCGTGTCAATCTGGCTGATCGTAGCGGTTTTCTCTACCCGATGCTGATCGGACGTAATGTGTTAAGGGCGGGGGATTTTATGATTGATCCGCAAACTACCTATACCCATGAACCTCCCTGCAAATAAGCTCAGTGTCCATAAGTTATAACGGATCACTCCAGTGCGGCGGTCTTTTTTCTTTAAATGCCTGAATACCTTCTTTGGCATCATCGGTCAGCAAGGTTTTATCAAGCATTGTTTTAAGATAAGGAATGGCTTGCTCAAAGGGCATTGATTCCTGTTGATAATACGCTTCCAGGCCCAGTGTCAGTGTCGTGGGGGCTAATTGCGCCAGTTCTTTGGCCAGTGCCAAGGTGGTTTCGTTCAAGGTATCTGCCGCAACGACGTCTGTCACCAAACCTGCTTGCCGGGCTGCGGTGGCATTTAACACCTGCGCGCGCATAATAAAATCCAAGGCCTGTCGTTGCGGCATTACACGAAACAACCCTGCCATCACCATGTGGGGCCATAAACCCCGTTTGATTTCCGGCGCGCTGAACTGGGCCTGATCAGAGGCGATCACTTGCGTGGCGTTGCAAATCATCAGCAAAGCACCGGCCATGGCCATGCCCTGAACCGATACCACCACGGGTTTACAGAGTTGGCGCATTTTTAAGGGAATATCATTGAGTTCGCCCACACAGGGCAGTCGCATGGCTATTGGCGCAGTGCTGCTGTGTAAGTCAAACAGATCCGCCCCGGCACAAAATACCGGGCCTTCGGCACGAATCAACACCACACGAATGTCGGCATGGTTTTTCGCCAGATCAAGGCAATAGACCAGTTCATTGGCCATCACTTTATTAATGGCATGACGTTTGTCCGGGCGATTGAGGGTGATTGTTAATACATGTTCCGAAAAAGCCACTTTTGTGCATTCAAACAAGTGCGAGGCAATTAAATCATTACGCAATTTTGGTGCTGAAGAATGTCCCATAAGTGTTCGCCTTCATTCATACTAAGAACTGACGTTTATCGAATTTTTTATATCACGCTTTGTTGAACCCATCTCACTCTCTACTCTGGATTAAAGCCATGAAACAGCAAATGATCAAACACATTCTGGCCGGAGAATGTGCCGAAAATGACATTATCACTCTCAAGGGCTGGTTACGTACCCGTCGCGACTCCAAAGGTGGCTTTTCCTTTCTCAGCCTCAGTGACGGCTCTTGTTTTTCGCCCATTCAGGTAGTTGCCAACAATACCCTGCCTAATTATGACAGCGACATCTTGCGTCTTACGACAGGCTGCAGTCTTGTCGCCACCGGCAAATTGGTGCGTTCTGAGGGCAAAAATCAGAGCTATGAAATTCAGGCCAGCGCTATTACGGTGGTGGGCTGGGTTGAAGACCCTGAAAGCTATCCGGTGTCGCCCAAACATCACACCATGGAATATTTACGCACGGTGGCGCATCTGCGACCACGCACCAATACCTTTGGCGCGGTGACACGTCTTCGCCACCATCTGGCGCAAGCCATTCATCGTTATTTTAGTGCGCAGGGTTTTTACTGGGTTAATACGCCGATTATTACCGCCAGCGATTGTGAAGGTGCCGGCGAACTGTTTCGTGTCAGCACACTGGATATGGCCAATCCACCGCGCACCGAAAAACATCAGGTTGATTACAGCAAAGATTTTTTCGGCAAAGAGGCTTTTCTAACGGTATCGGGCCAACTGAATGTTGAAAGTTATTGCCTGGCAATGTCAAAGGTTTACACTTTTGGCCCGACCTTTCGCGCGGAA
>DAIRVL010000096.1:0-9581 GCA_036802845.1 Pseudomonadales bacterium
AAATGGGGGATATGTATGTGGGGTCGGGAGCCGATGTCACCGGTATTACACGTATTGTGGATGGTTTTGTGCTTAGCCAGGTGCGCGAAACAACCGTCAGTTTCAACCAGATGGATAGCTATTACAGCAATGCCTCCGCCATTGATTCGCTGATTGCCGATGCTTCCACCGGTGTGATTCCCACCATTGAACAATTTTTTTCTGCCTTGCAGGATGCCTCCGCCGATCCGGCCTCACTGCCGCTCAGGCAAGTCGTTTTGAGTGAATCTGAAATCGTGACGGGCCGTTTTGACGTGCTCTACAACCAGCTCAATGATGTCAATACACTGACCAATCAGCAAGTGTCCACCGTAGTCGAAGATATTAACGTATTGGCACAAAGCGTGGCTGAGCTTAACAAAGCCATTGCAAACAACAGTGGCAGCAGTGTGGGCAGCCAGCCCAATGACTTGCTCGATCAGCGTGATGAAGCCTTAAAAGAACTGGCCTCACTCGTTGGTATCTCGGTCATTAATCAGGGTGATGGCACGGTGGGTGTTACTATTGGCAGCGGCCAACCCTTGGTCGTGGGCTCGCGGGCACGACAACTGGGTGTGCAAACGGGCGACATGAATGCCTCGGCACTGGATATTACCTTTCTTGATTCACACGGTGAGGCGGGTACCGTAATCACCCGGCAAATCAGTGGTGGTCAGTTGGGGGGCTTAATTGAATTTCGTAACGCTATTCTCGAACCCTCGTTTCGTGAACTGGGCCGTGTAGCCATCGCCATGGCGTCTACCGTGAATGAAGAACATCAGCGCGGCATGGATCTGGAAGGCGATGTAAACACCAGTTTTTTTGTTGACGTGAATGACCGTATTGCTGCAACACAGCGCGTGGTGGCCAGCAGCAATAACACGCCACCAGCCGATCAAGTACTCAGTGTAACGATTGAAGACATCAGTCAGCTCACAACGGACGACTATCAACTGACATTCGGCCCCAAAGATTCAATTTACACCCTCACGCGCAAAGGCACTGATGAAGTGATTACGCGTGGCACCATTGGCAATACCTTTCCCATAAGCATCAACGTCGAAGGTATTTCCATTCATCTTGAGCAGGGCACCTTTAAAAGCGGCGATAAATTCCTGATTCAACCGACACGTTACGGTGCCTCTGATTTAACGCTCCAAGTCAAAACTGCGCAGGATATTGCCTTTGCCTCGCCTGTGCTGGCCCAGGCCAATACCAATAACAGTGGCACTGGTGCCATCAGTTTTGGCGAAGTGCTCGACATCAATACGCCTGCCTTTGCCGTGAAAGGCCAGCTCAGTCCGCCCCTATTGATTCGATTCACCAGCGAAACCACCTACGATGTGCTCGACAATAGCGATCCCTCCAACCCGGTGGCGCTGAATCCGCCCTTGCGTAATCAGGTTTTTGTTGCGGGTTCTGAAAATAAATTATTTTCAGAAGTGGCCGGTGATACATCGGTTCAAAGCACCGGCACCCAGGTGGGTGTCGCCGTTGCCGGAATCGTGAATAATTATTCGGCTGAAACCTTTAATTTTTCCTACCGTAATCCTGACACCTTGGTGTTAAGTCAATTAGCCCCGTTCACCACCGCCGCCAACGACAGCGCCGCTACGATTGCCGCCAAACTCAATACCAATTTTAATGGCGTAAAAGCCTCGGCCTTTACCGAAGTGCAAGTCAACACACTCAGTGCCACCAGTGTTACTTTGAACGGTCAGGTTATTTCAACACCGACCTTGTCCGCCCTGGTGACCGGCATTAATAACAACAGCACCCTGCAAACGCAGGGCATTCGCGCCCAGCTCGATGGCAGCAACGTGGTGATTCGTGATGCCAATGGCGATGATGTGCAATTTCAACTCACCGGCGGCAGTGCCACCATTCAAGGCACGGTATTTAATGCCGGCGATACCGCCACCGTCGGCGGGGAAGTTCAGCTCATCATGAATGAAGGCTACAGCCTAAAAACCTCGGGCAATGGTGTGTTTGCTGCGGCTCCGGTAGCCACCTCCACCTACATGGGCTACCAGGCAACGCTCTCAGGAAGGCCCAAAGCAGGCGACACCTTTAGTGTTGGTTTTAATAAAATGGGGCAATCTGATAACCGAAATTTATTAAAGATTATTGGTTTGCAGTCGAAAGGCTTAGTAGAGGGTGGGCGTTTAACTTACGCCGATGCCTACGGACAACTGGTTGAAAGCGTGGGTGCGCAAACCAAAAATGCCTCCATTGCCAGGGAAACCCAAAAAAGTTTATTGTTTCAGGCCGAGCAACGTCGAGAATCCATGTCCGGCGTTAATCTCGATGAAGAGGCCTCCAACATGATCAAATTTGAACTGGCCTACAATGCCGCCGCACAAGTCATTGTGATTGCCCGTTCGTTATTTGACACCTTGATTGCAACGTTCCGTTAAGCAGACTAAGGGTAAAAACGTATGCGTATTTCAACGTCGCAAATCTATAAAACAGGCCTGAATGGCGTTTTGAATGCGCACACCCAGGTGGGTGAAACCCAGGAAAAAATCACCACCGGCAAACGTGTTTTACGTCCCTCAGACGACCCGGTGGCCGCAGTACGCATTCAGCAAGTGAATCTGCAAATAGGCACAGCTGAGCAATACAACGACAATATCGGTATTGCCAATTCAAAACTGGCCGAAGAAGAAAATCTGCTCGATGTAACCGGCGACATTCTGCAACGAATTCGCGAATTGGTGATTCGTGCAGAAAACGGTTCACTGGGTACCGTTGATCGTATTGCTATTGCCGAAGAAATTGACGAGCGTCTGGGCGAATTGCTAAACGTTGCCAACAGCCGTGATTCGGCAGGGAAATATATTTTTGGTGGTTTCAGCGGCGAACAGGCCCCTTTTGTTAAACGTGAGGGAGGCGGGTTTAGCTATGTAGGTGACAGTGGACAAAACAAGGTGCAGTTTTCGTCGAACAGTTTTGTTGATTTAAATGATTCGGGCAAAGCCATTTTTAACGACGTAAAAATAGCACAGGGCAATTTTGTTACCAGCGAATCACCGACCAATACTGCCAAGCCCCCTGCAGTTATTACCGCAGGGCAAATTACCGACCAACGCGCCTTTACCGGTGAGCTTAACGAGCAATATCAGCTGACCTTTAACCCGGTGACGGCTATTGTGCCCAATGGCCCCAATTTTACGGTTACACGCGTGTCAGATGGGGAAGTCATAGGGCAGCCCAATCAAAGCTATACCGCCGGTGAGAATATCGAAATCAACCGCAAACGCTTTGAATTACCACCGGCTCCGCTGGCGGGTGATAGTTTTTTATCTTTTGATGCGTTGCAGGGCGAAGATTACCAGCTGGTATTTAATGACCCCACCGCCATCACTCCCAATGGGGCCAATTTTAGTCTTTACCGAAAATCCGATGGCACTCTCGTGGGTTCAGCCAATCAGCCCTATGTGTCGGGTGCCGATATTGAATTCAACGGCATGCGCTTTCAGATCAACGGCAATCCAGCGATGGGTGACCGTTTTGATATTAATTATTCCGACAGTGAAAATTTACTCACCATGATTGAGCAGGTGGTGCACGCACTTAAAATGCCCGGTGATGCCGCAGGCGGTGATTTCAGAGAGTTTATTGCCAACACCCTCGACAACCTGCAATCAGCCGAAACCAATGTCATCTCGACGCGGGTAAAAATTGGTGCCCGTATGAACGTGGGTGAGTCGTCAACCGCGCTCAACGAAAATATCATTTTTGAAGGCACTACCGTGGTGTCAAAACTGCGCGATCTCGATTATGCCAAGGCGCTTAGTGATCTTTCCTTTCAATCCTTTGTGCTCGAAGCGGCGCAAAAGAGTTTTGTAAAAATAAGTAACCTGTCGCTGTTTAATTTTATTCGTTAATTAATCCACCGTTTTATTCCCTTCGTTAGCTGATTCGTACCGGTGCTTCGGCATTGGTACGTCTTGTGTATTTAAAGCCTTGAATCACAACTATTGCCTCCGTTTTTTATAGAACATTTTATAAATCGTTATTAATCTCTCAAAATTAAAACCAAAGTGATCTAAAAAAACCGTAAATAAAACTAAACCTCCCGGGTATCGCGCCGATACAAGTTATGAAGCGAATAAATTTGAATGAACAACCATTCAATACCCACCACTCAACCGTCTTGTAGTATGACCTTCAGATCGTTGAGAAATTAAGGAGAACACTCATGGCACAAGTAATTAACAGTAACCTTCCCTCGCTCAATGCGCAGAGAAACCTGAATAAATCACAAATGGGTTTGAACAACGCCTTACAGCGTTTGTCTTCAGGCTTACGTATCAACAGCGCCAAGGACGACGCCGCCGGTTTGTCTATTGCCAACCGGTTTACCTCGCAAATCCGTGGTCTGGATCAAGCGGTGCGTAACGCTAACGACGCCATTTCACTGTCGCAAACCGCTGAAGGCGCCATGGACGAAAGCAGCAATATTCTGCAGCGTATTCGTGAATTGTCCGTGCAGTCAGCCAACTCCACCAACTCGGCACTTGACCGTTTGAGCCTGCAAGGGGAAGTAAACCAGCTGGTGTCAGAAATGGACCGTATTGCGCAAACCACCACCTTTAACGGTTTGAAACTGCTCGATGGTTCGTTTTCGGCGCAAAGCTTCCAGGTGGGCGCTAACTCACGCGAAACAGTGAATGTCAGTGTTGCTGCGGCAACCACCGACAAGCTGGGCGTTAATAAGGTTGATACCAATAACACGACCTACGGTGTGGAAGTGCCTGCAGCGGCTGCACAAGCCGCTACCAAGTCCACCTTGTTTGGACAACGTTTGGCCGGTGCTACGGTTACGGCAGCGTTGGATACACAAATTCTGGCGCAAACCATCAGTATTACTGACCCCAATGGAACGGTTAATACCGTATCTGTGGCCGCAGGTACCAATCGTGATGCCGGACAATTGGCGATTGATCTAAGTGCACAAAATGGTGTAGCGGCGAGTGCGAGCAACTCAGCCGTGTTTGGTAATACCTTGGCCAATACCCAAGATGGTGACACCGTTAGCTTTGACTTGATTGCAAGAGATGGTGGTACGCCAGAGACAGTGAGTTTTGTCTATAAAGCAGCTACCTTTGATACGGATCTGGATAATGCGCTCGCAACAGCAATTGGCAACATCAATTCAACCAATGGCGATACTGATCTAAGCTATGCCGCCGGTAGTAATACGATGGTCAGTGCCTCTGGCTTTAATATTGGCGTTGAGAATTTTGCGGTGCAAGATAATGCCTCGGTAACCTTCAGTGCTTTTGGGGGTGATAATGCTGAAAATATTAGTTTTACTGTTGACGGTACAGCTATCAGTTTTCAGCTGGATACAGGTAGCCAATCTAACACGGCAACTAACCTGTCAACGGATTTGTCGACGCAGTTAGGTGCGGGTTACCAAATAAACCAATCGGGTGGCTCTGTAACGCTGACCAAACTTGATGGTACAGCTGTTGTAATTGCAGCCTTCACGGGTGACGATGCCACCTCTGACACGACAATGACCATGGCCAATGCCCATGCAGGTACGTCAGGTGCTGGCGTGTCATTTAATGACAGCGCAGCGACGGCAGCACCCTTGGTTAACACAGGGACAGGTACACCTGTAGCCGCAACTAACTCTACATTTAGTTTTGCTGGTGCGGTACTTCAAGAGGCAGCCGCCGGTAATGACTCTGCGGTGAAAGTGGGTGCTATTACCATTCAATTAGATTCTGGTTACCAGATTGAGTCGAGCGTGGCAACAGGTGCGGGTAGTATCTTCACCACGGCAGCAAACACTGCTGCAACGCTGACCAGTCCTGTAGCTCTGGCTGATGCCTCTGCAGGTAACTTTGTGGTGGCACAAACACTGACCTTAACCGGCACAGGCACCAGCAGCGTAGATATCGGCGCTAATGCTACAGCAAAAGAAATTGCGACTTTGGTAAATCAGATTTCGGATGCTACCGGTGTAACGGCTTCAGCCAGAACGACGGCAACACTGAAAAACTTGAACCAGGATGGCGTAATAGAAATGACGTTGAATGGTACCGATATTTCTGCCAACGTAAGCAGCAATGATTTAAGTGCGTTGGTAACTGCCATCAATGATCAGACCTCTAAAACCGGCGTGGTGGCTACGCTAAATATCGACAAGGATGAAGTAACACTGGTAGATGCCAGTGGTAAAGATATCGATATAGAAAATTTCGACAGCTCGGCCACAGGTACCAGTACGTTAGACGTGCAAGGTGGAGAAGGCACAGCACTGTCACTCACAAATGCCGTTAATACCAACCAAGATTCAACAGTGGTGGGTGGTAATGTAGAGTTCAAATCGGTCGCTACGTCCTTTAGTGTCAGCTCCAATGTTGGTGCAACACGCGGAGGCTTGTTTAGCGGTTCGGCCAATGAACTGCAAACCAGCACCAAACAAACGGTAGACAGCATTGATATTTCAACCGCTGAAGGTGCACAAGCGGCACTGGATATTGTTGATGGTGCCTTGTCAGCCATTGATGCTAACCGTGCAGACTTGGGTGCGGTGCAAAACCGTATGTTATCCACGGTGTCTAACTTGTCGGCCACCTCTGAAAACCTGAGCGCTGCGCGTTCACGTATTCAGGATGCCGACTTTGCCAAGGAAACGACTGAGCTGACACGCAACCAGATCATGTTGCAAGCCGGTATGTCGATTCTGGCGCAGGCAAAGGGATTGCCACAACAGGTATTGAGTCTGCTCCAGTAGTTTAGAGCGACTCATGAAGATCCTTAGTTAGACAAAAGCGGGTGAGTCTTTGTGCTCACCCGCTTTTGTATCAGGGGGAAGTATGTCGGTCATCAAAAATGGTGTTGAGGGTCGTAGTACCATTAATGAAATACGTGCCGATGTTGCTAAAGTGGCAACACAGGCACAAACAAGTCAAACAGGCAACGAGGCTTTAACGGTGGAGGGCGTAGTCGCGGTAAACAGCGCTGCGCAAGCAAGGCAAAAACAGCCTAAATTAAGTGCGGAAGAACAGCTCAAACAGATTGAGGCTGCGGTATCCAAACTGAAAGAATATGCCGACACACAGAAGCGTCAGTTGAATTTTTCAATTGATGAAGTCAGCGAACAAACGGTGATTAAAGTGTTTAATGCCAGTTCGGGTGAATTGGTGCGGCAGATTCCCAGTGAAGAAGCCCTTAAACTGGCCGAACGCGCCAGCCAGAATAGCAGCGGCGGACTGTTAGACTTTATTGTCTGAGCAGGCTCTGATCACCGCCTAACAAGCAGGCTAAGCAGGCAGGCTGAGTTAGACGCCTTGCAGCATGTAAAAGGTTGTTATTTTTCCTGTAGGGCTGTTTTTTTCTAAAAATCAGTTCCATATTTAAACCCATCCGGGGTTTAGAACGTAGCATGTGCGTTTGTAAACGCAACTCTAGCATCCACAACCTATTTCAAAACATCCACAGTACATTCTAAAAGCAGCTACACAAATTCTGAAAACACGGCGTAGGTGTGCGCGTGAATAAAAACGACTGTTAACAGAATGTGCACTAAAATTAGTGAAATTCGGCTCAAGAGCACGCAGTTGTGGCCGATATAAAGTTAAGAGGTGAATTATGGCATCGGTAAGCACATTAGGCGTTGGTTCAGGTATTGATATTCGGACCCTGGTTGATGATTTGGTCAAGACCGAGCGCGAACCCAAAGTAAAACGTATGGATGCCCTGGAGGCCGATGCCCAAGCCGGTATTTCAGCTTTTGGTACGCTCAGTTCGGCGGTGGCCGAGTTAGACGATGCGCTCAGTGGCATGGCCGATTTATCGGATTTTAAGCGCCGTAAAGCCGTGTCAGGCAACGAAGAGTATTTTACCGTCAGCGCCAGTGGTTTGGCGGTGTCAGGGAACTACAGCGTTGAGGTGGTGTCGCTGGCAACGTATCACAAACTGTCGTCTGTTGCGATCAGCCCAACAAGCGAAGTGGGCACAGGCAGCTTGACACTGAGTGTGGGTGCGAAGTCATTCACAGTCACCATTGATGACAGCAACAATACCCTGGCGGGTATTCAGGCGGCGATAAATTCAGACCCGAGCAATAAAGGTGTGACAGCGAGCATTGTTACCGACGATGCCGGCAGCAAACTGGTTTTTACCGCAAATGAAAGCGGTACAGCGAATCAGATTTCAATTGCAGCCACAGACAATAATCTTGGCGACGGCAATGATTTAACCCGTTTAAACACAGCGCAATTAGCCCCCCTCGGCATCTTAACCAATGCCGTGTTTAAGCTCGATGGCCTGACCATTACCCGCTCATCAAACACCATCGAAGATGCGCTGCAAGGTGTAAGCATTAGCCTGGTTAAACCCAATGCAGCAAACGAAAGCAATGCCTTGACAGTGAGCCTCGATAAAGATGCCGTGAAAGAATCGGTGACCAAGTTTGTTGAGGCCTATAACAGTTTTGTGGGTATTACCTCTGAGTTGTCAAAATTTAATGGGCCGGGTGCGCAAAACGGTCCGCTCTTTGGTGATTCCACCCTGCGTATGCTTGAAGTACAGTTGCGCCGCGCGTTAACAGACAGTGTCAGCGGCAACAGTTTAGATAATTTGACTGAGCTGGGTATGACCACCGGCTCCGATGGAAAACTGACACTCAATACCAAAAAACTTGATAAAGCGCTGGAAAATAATTTTGAAGCCATAGGCGGCTTGTTGTCGGGCGAAAAAGGTATTGCCAACAAAATGCGCACCGTGGCCCGTAACTATAAAGGCATATCGGGCGGCATTATAAAGAATCGAACCGATACGTTAAAAAGCAAGCTGGAAGACATCAATACAGACCGAATTAAATTCAAAACAAAAATGGAAGAATTTGAAATACGTTTAATCGATCGGTTTATTCTGATGGATCAAATGGTCAATAGTTTAAAAAATACCGGCGAGTTTATGCTGCAACAACTGGATTCAAATAACAGTAGCAATAAATAACTTATAAAGATGAGGTAATAAAATAATGAACTACAATAGCGGTATTAATCAGTATAAAAAAGTCAATGCGCAGTCTTTACGCACAGCACCACCCCAAGAAGTGGTTCGCATGTTGTTGTCCGGTGCCATGGATAAAATTGCCTTCGCAAAAGGCGCTATCGAACGTGAACACTTTTTGGATAGGCAACAAAATATTCGTGGTGCGCGTCAAATTATTGATGCCCTGCGTTCAGCGCTGAATATGGATGAAGGAGGCGGTGTGGCAGACAATCTCGATGAACTTTACGACTATATGGTGCGCCGATTATTTGATGCCAATAAAACAGCCGACATCGACGCGCTTGACGAAGTACACGAATTATTGGGCGAACTGAAAACCGGCTGGGATCAGGTCTGCGAACAGCACCGAGGCAGTCAGGACGAATTGGCCGCATCGAGCATGGTGATTGGCACTGCGTGATAGAGCATTTATTCGCTATAAAAAAATAAGCGCGCGTAGAAAACTATTTTGACGGTGTCCATTTTTGAAAAGGTCGATGAAAAAATTGTATGAATGAATCTATCGATACCATGAAAAC
>DAIRVL010000097.1:0-9530 GCA_036802845.1 Pseudomonadales bacterium
AAAATAGTTAATCGCTGGAAAGAATTGGGGGGGTGGACGCTATAAAAAAAGGGCCAAACAAGGGCCCCTTTTTACGCGTAACAAAACAAAAAACAGCTATGTTTTTTACAGTTTGCTAGAGTTTTCTGCCAAATAAGAGGCCACGCCTTTAGGCGATGCATCCATACCCTTGTCACCTTTTTTCCAGCCGGCAGGGCACACTTCACCATGCTCTTCGTGGAACTGCAGTGCTTCAGCCAGACGCAGGAATTCATCCATATTGCGTCCTAAAGGCAGGTCGTTAATGATTTGTGAACGCACAAGACCGTTTTTATCAATCAAAAATGCGCCACGAAAGGCCACGCCGCCTGCAGACTCAACATCATAGGCCTTACAAATGCTATGGTTTGTATCTGCCACAAGCGTGTATGCCAAAGGACCAATGCCGCCTTTGTCCACCGGCGTATTGCGCCAGGCATTATGGGTAAACTGGGAATCAATTGAAATTCCCAAAACTTCTACATTTAATGCTTTAAACTGCGCAATACGGTGATCCAGCGCAATAAGTTCCGAGGGACACACAAAAGTGAAGTCCAAGGGATAGAACATCAGTAAGCCGTACTTGCCTTTAATTTCTTTAGAAAGGGTCAGACTATCAACAATCTCACCATTGGCTTTGACCGCCGCCGCTGTAAAATCAGGTGCTTGTTTTCCAACTAACACGCCCATTAGACATCTCCTTTAAGTTTTATCGTATAAAAAACGGAACTACTTTCCCTACAGAGCAATAGTAAATACCCTGCCCTACTTTCCAGTAATAGATCCCAGACAGTAACACTTCGCACGATCAAAAAAAAGCACGAAAAAATTATGCCTTTACACGCTAAAATGCTACTGCGTTTTTTCTGCAGCAGAGACTGCCTTGAGCATAGGTTCAAGCTCACCTTTTTGCGCCAGCTCAAGCACAATATCACAGCCGCCCACTAGCTCGCCCTGAATCCACAACTGGGGAAACGTAGGCCAGTTAGCGTATTTAGGTAAATTTGCTCTAATTTCAGGGTTCTCGAGTATATTCACATACGCAAAGGGCACCCCGGATGGCGACAAGGCCTCAACCACACGCGCTGAAAAACCACACTGTGGAAACTGGGGCGTACCCTTCATATATAAAATGACGGGGTTACTTTTAATTTGATCGTCGATTAACTGCATGATGTCCATAGATACCTCGTCTCTTCTTGCCATAGACCAATAGGCGCCGTCTCTAAACAGCGGTTTGAGTACGGCATTTTAAACGATATTTTAGATTTCCTATCCATGATTTTTCTATGGATTCCGGTAGACGATCAAACGCTATACAAAGAGCACAAGAATTTAAACCAGAACGCCTGGAACAAGATCGTCAATCTTCAAGAAACCGCCCCAAAGCCAACTCATCAAATGGCCAATCCAGTTCCTGGGAATTATCATCACGCTTTAACACGGGAATACGCACACCATACAACTCGATCAGGTGCGTATCATCAGCTATATCCCTGTAATCCACTTCAAAGTTTTTTGAAGCCGGTAATTTTTCAAGGATCTGTGCCGCCTGTTCACATAAATGACAACCCAACGTTGTATAAAAATATAGTTTTGACATGATGACCTTTAAGGTAAAAATGAATACTTGGAACAACTCAAAAAAAAACGCCGGATGATTTAAGCTATCCAGCGTTTGTCAGAAATAAAGCCTATTGGTGCGCAAGCGATGCATTACTTAAATACAATAAACTCTTTATTCTTTTCAATGACCACTGGCCCGATTCCTTTCACCGCCAACAAATCGTCCAAGCTTGAAAATTCACCTTTCTGCGTTCGGTAATCAACAATGGCCTGAGCCTTTTTGAGCCCCACGCCATTCATCAAATCAGCAATTGTTTCTGCATCTGACGTATTAATATTCAAGCTTAAGGCACCTGCCTTATGAACTTTAGTATTAACTGAAGTCGGAGATGATTTCGGTGAATCAACTCTCAGCGCTTCTGCCTTGGCCACACTGACCAAACCGACACACAAACACATCAGATATACGACCAAACCAATTTTTCTTGTCATTTTCCACATTTCATATTCTCCTATTTAGTTAAACCACCAAGAACCTTCTTGGCTGGATTTGGAGTTTATAAAGACAAGAGGCACAGCTCTGCGAAATATTACCGCAAGAATTGTGCATTTCTTATTAGACAGTTTTCAGCACTTGAAAGCGTAATGCCGATTGAGATGATCTACTTTGCAAACGGTTTTTTGATTTCTTCAATGATTTTATCAAGAGCAAACATCGGATGAGGTGCCTGTGTTACAGGACGCCCAATCACCAGATAATTCACCCCTAAAGACAAGGCTTCTGCAGGTGTCATGGTACGCTTTTGATCGTCTTTATTTGCCAATAATGGACGAATTCCAGGCGTGACCAACATAAAGGAAGACGAGACATTTTGACGCAGAATACGTGCTTCTTGCGCTGAACATACAACGCCGTTTAGCCCACAGCCTTCAGCCAGACTCGCCAATAAAAGCACCTGCTTATCAACATTCCTATCAATGCCAATCTGTTGTAATTCTGTGTTATCCAGACTCGTAAGCACTGTCACTGCTATCAAATGCGGGCGATCAGCACCATAACACACCAAGGCTTCGACGCAACGTTCAAGCATTGCTCTGCCCCCTGAGGCATGAACATTTACCATCCACACCCCCATATCCGCCGCAACAGCACAAGCACGCGCTGCGGTATTCGGGATATCATGAAACTTCAAATCAAGGAATATTTTAAAACCCAGTCGCGACAGCTCTCGCACAACAAGAGGCCCCGTAGCGGTAAACAGCTCTTTACCCACTTTAACCTTGCACTTAGCAGGATCAAGTTGCTCAGCCATGCGTAACGTTTGCGCTAAATCGGGATAATCCAGTGCGACAATAATTTTAGAGTCTGAAACAAGCCCATCAGCTATCATGGTAAAACTCTCTACAGACGTTCATTTATCCCATTGCTACGTAAGCTATCGAGTTCAGTCTTGATTTTTAGTAACTTGGCTTGTAATACTTTTACTGAAATTTGATTACTGATCAGCGCATACAAAATCCCCATCAAACCAAAAAGTGCGCCCAGAGCAAAAGAAATAACAAGAACCTGACCTACTGTCAGATTTAATTCCAGAAAACCTAAAAAGACCGTCACCTGAGATGGATTCGCTATAGCTAGTACCATTGCGCCCAGCATCGATAAAATTAATATACCCGCCATAATTATTGATGAAAAAGTTTTCATTTTATAACTCCATCAAGCTCGCGTTAGAGACACATTTTTCCTAAAATTTTTCTTAAAGAAAAATACAGTTTTCTTGGTTACGCGTGTTTTTTAAACAAAAAACGGCATGTTTTAATCAAATCATGCCGTTTTTAAATTGATACGCTGTAGATTAGGCTTTTGAGAACCAACTCATCCAGAGTCCTTTACTTAGATCATGGAATTAACACGCTCACGTAATTCTTTACCTGGTTTAAAATGCGGAACGTATTTCCCCGACAAATCAACTTTTTCTCCCGTTTTAGGATTACGCCCAATCCGCGACTCACGATAATGCAATGAAAAACTACCAAATCCACGTATTTCAATGCGCCCACCTGTCGCCAACGTTTGTGACATCTCTTCCAGCAGACTTTTTACAATCAACTCAACATCTTTTGATGTGAATTGCGGTTGCTTTTCAGTCAAACGTTCAATCAAGTCAGATTTTGTTATTGCCATTCCTGTGGCTCCTGAAGTTGTTCCGCCAAGGACTTGCGCTTATAAATAAACGCAAGTCCCTTTATCTAAAAATCTACGCTTATTTTTCCATTTGCGCTTTAATCAAATCGCCAATGGTTTTAGGAGCACTGTCTTCCTGTGCTGGATTCTCTACTGCAGCGCCTTTTTCGTCTTCACCATCTTTCGCTTTGATCGACAAGTTAATCACACGATTTTTGCGGTCAACACCGGTGATTTTAACTTCAACTTCTTCGCCAACTTTCAGACTGGCTGACGCATCTTCCACACGATCTCGGCTGATTTCTGAGGCCTTTAATGTGCCTTCAACGCACTCGATACCACCTACCAGTTCAATGATAGCAGCTTTTGCGTCAACCTCTTTGACCACACCTTTTACGATGCTGCCTTTTTCATTTACAGCAACATAGTTAAGGAATGGATCAGTGACTAATTGTTTAATGCCCAGAGAGATACGCTCGCGTTCGGGATCAACTGCCAGAATAACAGTTTCAATTTCGTCTCCCTTCTTGTATTTGCGTACAGCCTCTTCGCCGGTTTCATCCCACGAAATATCAGAAAGGTGTACCAGTCCGTCGATACCACCATCCAGACCAATAAAGACACCAAAGTCGGTAATAGATTTGATTTTGCCTGAAATCTTGTCGCCTTTGTTGAACTTGCTTGCAAACTCTTCCCAAGGATTTGGTACGCACTGTTTAATGCCCAGAGAAATGCGTCGTCGCTCAACGTCGATATCGAGCACCATGACATTAATCTGATCACCGATATTCACTACTTTGGAAGGATGAATGTTTTTATTTGTCCAATCCATTTCAGAGACGTGCACCAGACCTTCAACGCCTTCTTCTAATTCAGCAAAACAACCATAGTCAGTCAAATTGGTTACTTTTGCCTTCACAACCTGACCTTCTGGATAACGTTTAGCCAAAGCTTCCCACGGATCTTCGCCCAGCTGTTTTAAGCCAAGAGAGACACGGTTACGCTCACGATCAAACTTCAGGATTTTTACATTGATTTCATCACCAATGGCGACAATTTCACTGGGGTGTTTAATACGTTTCCACGCCATGTCGGTAATATGCAACAAGCCGTCAACACCACCCAGATCTACGAATGCACCGTAATCGGTAAGATTTTTAACAATACCCTTAACTTCCATACCTTCTTGCAAAGTACCAAGTAATGCATCACGTTCTGCGCTGTTTTCTGTTTCCAGTACTGAACGACGCGAGACCACAACGTTATTGCGTTTTTCGTCCAGTTTAATTACTCGGAACTCAAGCTCTTTGCCTTCAAGATGCAAGGTATCTCTCACTGGGCGAACATCAACGAGCGATCCAGGTAAAAACGCACGAATATTGTCAATTTCAACAGTAAAACCACCTTTTACTTTACCATTGATAATACCGGTAACAATTTTGGCTTCGTCATGGGCTTTTTGCAGTCGTCGCCAAGACTCTGCACGTTTCGCTTTTTCGCGAGAAAGGCGTGTTTCACCGAATCCGTCATCAAGTGTTTCTATACAAACATCTACCTCGTCGCCTATAGCAACTTCGAGTTCACGTTTATCATTAAGAAACTCTTCGCGAGGGATGACGCCCTCTGATTTTAATCCTGCATGAACAGTAACCCAGTTATCATCAATAGCAACGACCAAGCCTTTGACAACCGCACCATGGGCTACGTTTAATTCTCTTATACTTTCTTCAAAAAGTTCGGCAAAACTTTCGCTCATTCTCTTTCCTTTCTGTGAGTACAATCAGCTTGTACTCTTGATGCCATGTTCACCAGCAAACATGGGTTGAGTTGGATATATGCAGCCGTTCTTCTGGTTGTTTACACACTACACACATCAAATCAGGTATTCACACAATTTAAATTAAGCGCTTATTTTATGACGTTCAGCTTTCTTTATTCCACATTGCCAAACGCTCCCTGGCAGCCTTCAGCACTTGCTGAAAAACACCTTCAATACTCAAATGGGTACTGTCGATGACAAGGGAATCCTCTGCCGGCTTAAGAGGCGCCACCACACGATTCATATCTTGTTCATCACGCACAATAATCGCCTCTTCAAGGCGAGCAAGGCTAACATCACTTCCATTTTTCTTCAACTGCTTATAACGTCTTTGCGCCCGCTCCTGCACACTAGCGGTCAGAAAAATTTTCAAGGTCGCATCTTTAAAAACGACCGTGCCCATGTCACGACCATCGGCCACCAAACCAGGCGCCTCTCTAAAGCTATGTTGACGCGACAATAGCGCAGCTCTCACCACCGGATTCGCTGCAACCTTAGAGGCTAACTGACCCACAAATTCCTGACGAATCGCTTGAGTAACCATTTCACCTTCTAAAATAATTTCCGGCGTAGACTGACTGTCATTCACTTTAAACTGGACATCCATGTGCTCAGCCAATACCCCCAACGCCGCATCATCATCAACACTAATACCATGATTATCAACTGCGAGCGCCAAAACCCTGTAAAGCGCGCCGCTGTCCAGAAAGTGAAACCCTAGCTCACGGGCCAACAGCTGCGACAAAGTTCCTTTACCTGCGCCCCCGGGGCCATCAACAGTAATCACAGGAACTTTTTTAGGATCGTTATTCACCATATACAACCTCTTTTTTCTAGCGAACGAGCGCTACACTTCCCTTGTCATAATGCGTAAACCCATGCGACCCGCCTGGTCCACAAACGATGGGAATGAAGTAGCCACATTGGCGCAATCGCTAATTCGTATGGTATCAGCGCTTCGCAGGGAGGCAACAGAAAACGACATCGCAATACGATGATCACCGTGACTGTGAACCTCTCCCCCGGTAAAAACCGATGAATTTGTGCCCCCACGGCCCTGAATAACAATGCCATCAGCAACAGGTTGAGCTGAAATGCCCAACACATTTAATCCATCGGCCATGACCTGAATACGATCACTTTCTTTTACCCGCAGCTCTTCTGCACCCGTCAAACGAGTCACACCAGTCGCACAAGCGGCTGCAATAAAAATCACAGGAAACTCATCAATGGCCAGGGGCACTAAATGTTCCGGAATATCAATGCCTGTTAACTCAGCACTACGTACCCGTAAATCAGCAACCGGCTCACCACCAACCTCCCTGGTATTTTCCATGTCAATACGGGCGCCCATCAAACGCAGAATATCGATGACGCCGGTACGGGTGGGATTAATTCCAACATGTTCAAGAATAATTTCTGAGTTTTTCGCGATGCTTGCCGCCACAATAAAAAAAGCTGCTGACGAAATATCTGCTGGAATATCAATAAAACAGGCGTGTAATTCTTGTCCGCCCTGGATTGAAACACGCGCCCCATCCTGTTGCACTTGTACACCAAACCCTTTCAACATTCGTTCGGTATGGTCACGCGTAGGGGCTGGTTCGATCACACTCGTTGGAGAATTTGCATATAAGCCTGCCAGCAATAAACAGGATTTCACCTGTGCGCTGGCCATGGGCATGGCATACGAAATACCCTGCATAGCTGGATTACCCGTAATAACCAAGGGAGGTTTGCCGTTGTCACCGGTACTAATATTGGCGCCCATGAGTCTTAATGGCTCAGCCACCCGCCCCATAGGTCGTTTTGATAGTGACTCATCACCGATCAGCGTCACCGTAAAGGCTTGTGCGGCTAACAAACCGGCTAGCAAACGCATGGAAGTACCCGAGTTTCCAAGGTACAGAGGCCCCGGGGGCGCTTTCAAACCATGAAGACCCACACCGTATATTTTGACCCGCCCATGATGAGGTCCTTCGATAACCACCCCCATATCACGAAAGGCCTGTAAAGTAGCCAGTGCATCTTCACCCTCTAAAAAACCTTCTATTTCAGTTTGTCCCTCGGCAATCGAACCCAGAATAATAGAACGGTGAGAAATAGACTTATCTCCCGGCACACGTAATCGTCCAGAGACAGTGCCGCCCACTTGCACAATAAATTCAGTTTGTTTTTGTTTCATTGGTTTAAAATAGGCCCGTTTGCTTAACATGTTAGAAAAGTGTTCTCTTGCGACTTGTGCTCGGGTAAAAATGCCCATCATTTCTTGACTGTCACCCATTTCAACGGCTGTACGCAAATGATTCAAGCCTGAGGTGAATTGATCCAATACGCGTAATATTGCCGGGGTATTTGCCTGAAATATATCGTGCCACATCGTAGGATCACTGGCGGCGATTCGGGTAAAATCCCTGAAACCACCGGCGGCATACCGAAAAATATCAAGATTTTCATCGTCCTTCGCCAAAGTATCGACCAAGGAAAACGCCAACAGATGGGGCAAGTGGCTGGTCGCCGCCAGCACATTATCATGCGCGAGGGGGTCCATTAATATCACCTCCGCACCCATAACTTTCCACAAAGCACTGACTTGATGAACAGCTTCTACAGAACTCTCAGGCAGGGGCGTGAGAATTACTTTGTGATGACAAAACAAGTCAGCCTGACCCGCGGCCACGCCACTTTGTTCCGAACCCGCAATGGGATGCCCTGGTATAAAATTCGCCGGCACTGCACCAAACACACGACGTGCTGCCTCTATAACGCTACCTTTCACACTGCCTACATCAGTAATAATAGTTCGGGCGTCCAGAAAAGGGGCAATGGCAGCGAGTACGTTTTCAGTTGCGCCAATAGGCATGGCAAGAAAAACCAGATCCGCCCCTTGCACAGCGCGACGCATATCTGTTTCGGCCACGTCAAGCACACCCAGCGCAAGCCCTTCTTCGAGCGTTGCAAACGATCGACCGCACCCAACTATTTGCTCACACAAGTGCCATTTTTTTAAGGCACGCGCAAACGAGCTACCTATCAGTCCTACGCCAATAATTACCACTTTCGACAAAGGAACAGGGGGCGGAAATATCATTTAAATACAGTCCGCAAGCACGGCAAGAAAACGCTCATTTTCTGCCGGCAAGCCAATGCTGATACGTAAAAAATTCGGCATGGCATAGTTCGCAATTGGTCTGACAATTAAACCGCGTTCGAGTAATCGCTGATTGATAGCCGCCGCATCTTTCATAAAATTTACCGTGATAAAATTGCCCACAGAAGGAATGAAACTCAAACCTAATTGCCGCAAACCCTGGGCCATCTGTTTCAGACCTTGATGATTCATAAGCACCGAGTGCTGTAAATAGGTTTCATCATCCAATGCGGCTGTGGCAGCCACCAAGGCGACACTGTTGACATTAAAAGGCTGCCTGACCCGATTCAATAGATCGGCAATTTTTTTGCTGGACACACTATAACCTACCCGCAAACCAGCCAGACCGTAGGCCTTTGAAAAAGTTCGAACAACAACCAGGTTAGGATAGGCTTCAAGATAATTCATGCCATCGGGATAATCGGCTTTTTGCACATATTCGAAATAGGCCTCATCCAGAACCACAATAACGCGCGCAGGAATCTTGGCCATAAAAGCTTCGAAGGCGGTACGACCAAAATACGTACCGGTAGGATTATTTGGGTTAGCAAGAAAAATCAAGGAGGTGCGATCGCTCACCGCCGCAGCCATGGCCTCCAGATCATGCCCCCACTCACTGGCAGGTACCGAGACTGGCACCGCATTACAGGCCTGCGCCACAATGGGGTACACCGCAAAAGCGAACTGTGAAAACAGCACTTCTTTTCCAGGACCGGAAAATACGCGCGCCAGCAGATCAAGCAAGTCATTGGAACCATTACCCAAGGTAATATGCGCGGCATTTATCTTGA
>DAIRVL010000098.1:0-9463 GCA_036802845.1 Pseudomonadales bacterium
TTTGAAAAACTGAATCAACTCGAAGCAGGCATTTCGCCTCCGCAAGAAAAAAAACCCATTTTTTTATCCATGGGTGAGCCCAAACATGCCGCACCTGATTTTGTGCTCAATGCGCTCAAAACTGCACTGACTGACGTGGCCTTTTACCCGGCCACGCAGGGACTGCCGGCATTACGTCAAACCATGGCTGCCTGGTTGGAAAAACGTTTTGCTTTACCCGCAGGCTCTATTCGGCCTGAAAAAAACATCTTGCCGGTAAACGGCACACGTGAAGCGCTGTTTTCATTTACGCAAGCACGGGTAGACCGTGAGGCGGCCAGCACAGGCAAAAAACCCTGGGTTATCATGCCCAACCCTTTTTATCAGATTTATGAAGGCGCGGCTTTTCTGGCCGGTGCCACGCCCTATTATATGGACAGCCAGGGGACTCAGCCGGATTTTGATGCCATTGACGCACTCACCTGGTCGCAATGCCAGATACTTTTTTTATGCACGCCTAATAATCCAACGGGCAGCATTATTCCGCTGGATACTTTAAAAAAACTGATTCAACTGGCTGAAACACATGATTTCATCATTGCCAGCGATGAATGTTATTCCGAAATTTATCTTAATGAAGACCTGCCGCCTGCGGGTTTATTACAAGCGTGCATCGCCTTGGGTAATACGGCCTATTCGCGCTGTGTGGTCTTTCATAGTTTATCCAAACGCTCAAATTTGCCGGGTTTGCGTTCCGGTTTTGTGGCGGGCGATGCCAAGGTGCTGAGTGAGTTTCTGCTGTACCGCACCTATCACGGTTGCGCCATGCCTGTTCATCACCAGAAAGCCAGCCTAACGGCCTGGCAGGATGAAACACATGTAATCGCCAATCGCGCACGCTACCGCGAAAAATTTGAACAATTCCAGACTATTTGTGGTCAAACACTGCCCTTGCAGCTTCCACAAGGGGGCTTTTACTTTTGGGCAGAAACACCTATCGACGACATTGTTTTTGCGCAAAAACTGTTTGCCGAGGAAAATGTCACTGTCTTACCCGGTCAATATTTGTCTCGTTACAATCGTGGGCGTAATCCGGGGCAAAACCACGTCCGTATGGCGCTGGTGGCGAGTGCCGAAGAATGCGCTGAGGCGGCACAGCGCATTACACAGTTTGTCGAGCGCTTGTGATCATGATTACCTTATACGGCATTTCAAATTGCGACAGTGTGAAAAAAGCCCGGTACTGGCTTGATCAGAAGTGCCTCGTGTACCAGTTTCATGATTTCCGTAGCAATGGCATTGATCTGCAACAGATCACCCAGTGGTGCCAGCAATGCGGCTGGAGCACAGTGCTCAATCAGCGCAGCACCACGTGGCGGCACTTGCCAGATGACATCAAAAACGCTGTAAATGCCGACAACGTAGCAACACTCTTACTGGCGCACCCGACTTTAATCAAACGCCCTGTGCTGGTATACAAGAACAAAACCCATATGGGCTTCAGTGAAGCTGAATACCAGAAAATTTTCGCGTAATACTCCCTAGATTTTGTCAATTTCTGTTTGAGGAAAGCCCCATGAGTGACACATCATTTTTCTGTATCGCCTTTGGTGTAGGCACACAAAACAGCACGGGCGACTGGCTCGAAGTGTATTACCCTGCACCCCTTTTCAAACCCGCCGCAGAATTGGTCACAACACTCGGCACGGCGCTGGGTTATACCGGTGGTAATGTGGCCCTGCCCCTGGAAAACAGCCAGATCAGCGAACTTGTTTCGCTTTTGAACGCAGCCAAGTGCTGCACCAAACTGCTGGCGCCCCTGGCTCTGAGCAAAAAACCCCTCGTTGCCATGTTTATCGAAAGTGATAGCGCACCCACCAGCACCCCTGAAGCCTACTTGAAACTGCACTTGCTCTCGCTGCGCCATGTCAAACCTCACGGCATCAATTTAAGTGGTATTTTTTCCTTGTTGCCCAATGTTGCCTGGACTAATCAAGGCGCCATTGATCTGGCTGAATTAGCGCAACAGCAACTCAAAGCGCGCCTGAATGGCGAGGTGCTGGAAGTCAGCTCGGTCGACAAGTTCCCCAAAATGACCAACTACGTGGTGCCCTCGGGCGTGCGCATTGCGCACACGGCGCGCGTCCGTCTGGGTGCTTATCTCGGTGAAGGCACCACGGTCATGCACGAAGGCTTTATCAATTTTAACGCCGGCACCGAAGGCACCAGCATGGTCGAAGGCCGTATTTCGGCAGGTGTAATGGTCGGCAAAGGCAGTGACCTGGGCGGTGGATGCAGTACCATGGGCACCCTGTCAGGGGGCAACAACGTGGTTATCTCCGTGGGCGAACATTGTCTGCTGGGTGCCAATTCAGGCTTGGGCATTCCACTGGGTGATCGCTGTACCATAGAAGCGGGACTGTATATTACAGCCGGCTCCAAGGTGAATGTGCTTGATGAGCAAAATACCTTGGTCTGCACCCTCAAGGCACGTGAACTGGCCGGTCGTTCGGATCTGTTATTCCGGCGCAATTCCCAAACCGGCGCACTGGAATGCAAAACCAACCGTAATGCCATTGAACTCAATGCCGAACTGCATGCGCACAACTAAGAACCCGCTCACCCCTTCATAGAACAAACACCTTGCACACAATGAAAGATAAAGCTCAGTACGAATTTAACAAGCTGCAAAAGAAACTGCGGCGCGACGTTGGCAATGCCATCGTTGATTTCAACATGATTGAAAATAACGATCGTGTCATGGTCTGCCTGTCGGGGGGCAAAGACTCCTACACCATGCTCGACATTCTGATGAGCCTGCAACGTTCGGCACCCGTGCATTTTGAACTGATTGCCGTCAATCTGGATCAAAAACAACCGGGCTTTCCCGAACAGGTTTTGCCTGATTATCTTGGCAAATTAGATATCCCCTTTTACATTCTGGAAAAAGACACCTACAGCATTGTGCAAGATAAAGTCCCTGAAGGAAAAACACAGTGTGCTTTATGCTCACGCCTGCGACGCGGATCACTCTATGGTTTTGCAGAACAAATCGGCGCAAGCAAAATCGCCCTCGGTCATCACCGCGACGACATTCTCGAAACGCTGTTTTTGAACCTGTTTTATGGCGGCAAATTAAAAGGCATGCCCCCAAAATTGCTCAGTGACGATGGCAAAAACATTGTCATTCGCCCCCTGGCTTACTGCCGTGAGAAAGACATTAGCCGTTACGCCGAATGGAAAGAATTCCCCATTATTCCTTGCACTTTATGCGGCAGCCAACCCAATCTGCAACGACAGGTCATCAAGGAAATGATGCAACAGTGGGATCAAGACCATCCCGGCCGACTCGAAACCATGTTTAATGCCATGCAAAATATCGCGCCATCACATCTGGCCGATCGCTCACTGTACGATTTTTCAAACCTGCGCATCACTCAACGTAAGAAACTGCCCGTTCTGGATATAAAGTAAACATGAAACACAGCGACCCAAGCACCCACACACTGGAATTAACCAAAGAGTTAATAGCCCGCCCCTCTATTACGCCTGATGACTGCGGCTGTCAGGACATTCTGATCGAACGCCTGCAAAACATCGGCTTTCAGGTGGAACGTTTACCCTTTGGTGAGGTACAAAATTTCTGGGCCCGTCATGGTGGCGAAGGGCCGGTTCTGGCGTTTGCCGGTCATACCGACGTGGTCCCTGTGGGTGATGCGAGCGCGTGGTCAAGCCCTCCTTTTCAGCCCACCGAGCGCGATGGTCTGCTCTATGGTCGTGGTGCCGCTGATATGAAAGGCAGTCTGGCAGCCATGATTACAGCCTGTGAACGTTTTATTGTCCATCACCCCGATCATCACGGTACGATCGCTTTTCTTATTACCAGCGACGAAGAAGGCATTGCCACCCATGGCACGGTGAAAGTGCTTGAACATTTACAGGCCAGAAATGAACACATTCAATGGTGCATCGTTGGGGAGCCGTCGAGTAATCAAAAACTGGGCGACATTGTCAAAAACGGGCGCCGTGGTTCGCTGAGCGCTGATTTGACCATTCTGGGCATTCAGGGGCATGTGGCCTATCCGCATCTGGCAGACAACCCCATTCACCGGGCAATGCCAGCTTTGGCCGAGCTCAGTCAATGCCACTGGGACAAGGGCAATGAATTTTTTCCACCCACGTCGTTTCAAATTTCTAACATCAGCGCTGGGACGGGGGCAGGCAATGTTATTCCCGGTGAGTTATCGGTAGCCTTTAATGTCCGTTTTTCGACCGAGCTTAGGCCCGAACAAATCAAAGAAACCGTACACACCCTTCTCGATAAACATGCGCTCAGCTATAAAATCAATTGGACACTGGGCGGGCAGCCTTTTCTGACCGACACCGGCGCCCTGCTTGCAGCCACACAAAAAGCCATCAAACTGATTACCGGCCATGGCACCGAGCTGTCTACCGCCGGCGGCACCTCCGACGGTCGTTTTATTGCCCAAACCGGTGCGCAGGTGATTGAGATCGGTCCGTGTAATGCCACGATACACAAGGTAAATGAAGTCGTTGAAATCAAAGCGCTAGGGGAGCTTTCCCGCATCTACGAACAGATTATGGTAGAGCTGCTGACCTGAAAACCCCGGACCCAAACATGCCTCATCCCATTAGCAATCCATTGATATGCCCGGTGTGTCATATGCCTTTACGCGAAGGCACAAAGAACTACCTCTGCGAGCAAGGCCACAGTTTTGATGTGGCCCGTCAAGGTTACCTTAACCTGCTGCTGAGCCATCAAAAACACAGCCATCAGCCGGGTGACAACAAGGCCATGGTGGCAGCGCGCCATAACTTTCTCAAGCAGGGACACTACCTGCCCATCTATTCGGCGCTGGAAAACACCGTGTTGTCTCAGCTTGCGGCGTATAAAACACACGATAAGCGTTTGCTGCATATCGCCGATATCGGTTGTGGTGAGGGTTATTACACGCGCAAGCTGGATGAAAAACTGGCGACGAATTTTCACGTGCAGAGCTGGGGTATTGATATTTCAAAGGAGGCCATTCTCTGCGCCGGTAAAACACCGTCCAAGGTCAAATGGCTTATAGCGACGTTGAGTCGTTTGCCTTTTGCTGATCAGTCCATGGATCTGCTGTATGCCTTGTTTTGTCCGCTCAGGCAGGACGCCATACAACGCGTGCTAAAACCAGAAGGGCTTTTTATTCAACTCAAACCGGGGCCACGTCATTTACTTCAATTGCGTGAATTAATTTATCCTAACATCAAAATTCAGCGTGCAAACGGGCCAAGCTCCATTCAAAATGAAGACCAGAACAGCGAGCCATCACCAACGCTTAAACTCATTGATACGCACGCCTTCAACAGCACTTTATCGTTAAGTAATCCGTTCGATATCGATTCACTGTTCAAAATGACGCCGCATTACTGGCGCAGTTCACCTGAAAGCCATCGAATCGTCGCTGAGTTAAACCAATTAGACACAGAAATTGATGTCGAAATTTTCTGTTATCAGAACGTGGATAGTTATTAATTCAATCACAAAGGACTGCATCAAACAGCAAACTCAGCAGGCGTTTTCAGGCTTAATGCCAGTGCATGCAGCTCACCTGCCAGCTCCTCTGCCAAAATTCGGTACACCCATTGATGCCGTTTTACGGCTGTTAAACCTTCAAATTTCGCTGCGACAATAACAAGCCTGAAATGCGTTTCCGTGTTACTTGTTTGCAGATGCCCCGCATGAAAATGGCTTTCGTTTATCACCTCTAGCACGGCGGGTTCCAGTGCCTCGGTAATTTTTTGCGTAATGATTTCATTCATTGTCATCGACATATAAAAATCCTGTAAGTCATATCAGAGAGCGTGGGCTCAATCGAACCTTATTTTAACAGTTTGGCCTCCGGGCACACACAAAAACAATTCTGAGTCGATGAATTGTGATTTTAGGTCTATTTTTAAAGAGCGCTGTACTATAAAACCGCTGAATATAACCCTATAAAGTGTATACCTATAATGCCACGGATCGACATCAACACATTAATAGCCTCTGCAGAAATGATGGCCTCGCCGCCCAAAGTGTATTTAATGCTGCAGACTGCTTTGGCCAAAACCCACGTTGATTACAAAGAAATCTCGCGAATTATTGGCACGTCGCCCAGTTTAACAGCACGTTTATTACAAGTAGCCAACAGCGCACTTTTCGGATTTCAAACACAGGTCGCTAGCATTGACCGTGCAATTTCACTCATTGGCACACATAAACTCGCCGAACTGGTATTGGCGACAGAAGTCATACATTCGATCAATAACGTAAATTGCAGCGCGTTTTCTTCAACCGACTTCTGCAAACACAGCTTGGGTTGTGCTATTGCCGCCCGCACACTGGCACACTCAAAACAACAGTCTGATATTGAAACGTATTTTGCCATGGGCTTATTACATGACATTGGCCGTTTAATTTTTTGTTTCAAACAACCAGAACAACAACAAATTCTCATTGAGATAAATAAAAAAGAAGGTATCCCTCTAAGGGTTCTGGAACAACAACAATATGGTTTCAGCCATGACGAACTGGGTGCTGCTTTTTTACGTAAATGGCAACTGCCAGACGCAATTATCGCTACCACACGGCATCATCACTCGCCTCTGTCATCTACTACGCATCATTACGCCGCATCTATAATTCATATTGCCGACTGGGTGAGCCACACAATTCCCCTGGGCTACAACGGCGAACACTTTGTACCTATTTTGGACCAGGGTGCTCTTTCTTTACTGGCTTTTGAAGAAAGTACATTGAATACAATTATCGATACAACAAAACTGCAGTTTAACGACTATGCTAAACTGCTTATGTAATTCATCAGTCTGAGTATAAGTTGCAGTAATGACGAAGCCATTAAGACAGCATCTAAAGAAAAAGCGTCCTCACACGTATAGACTAGATGATCTTGAAGAAAGAAATCGCTGGCATTTGCATACACTTAACGTCATAAGTGAATTGCTGGACATGTATAGACAATTAGATGCGCGAACCAATGCACACCAATTTATCACACGAACCATCCCCTATATCCTCAAAATTACACCCTTCGAAGCCATTGGCTTCTGCTCGATAAAATCCACCGCTTCTACTGCAACAATAGATCACATCAACAATGAGAGTTACAGCACTTATCTGCACCAGGATATGGACACATTGCTGCAACGAGGTGACCTTGAGGCCGCATTACATAGCCATACACCCAAAACATATCGCTGCAATAATCGTACGTTGGTGCTTGCTTCACTGATCACCCCCTCCCGCATCCGTGGCTTGTTTATAGCGTATGTCTCCAACTCCAATGTGTTCAAAGAGCATCACAAAAAGGGCCTGCATACCATTGTGCACAATTGCGCCTATGCCCTGGAAAGTCATGAATTACACCATGTTATTAAAGGGCAAAATGAGCATCTTATTAAATCATTTGTGTCCCGAACAGCCGAACTCAAAGAACGGCAAAACACTGACAGCCTCACGCAACTGCCAAACAGGCAGCATTTGCAAAAATCCCTGCAACACTATATTGACCGGGCACGTTTTACCAATAAAAAACTGGCCTTGGTTTTATTGAATCTGGATTTATTCAAACGTGTCAACGAAAGTCTTGGACACCTTGCTGGCGATAGTTTGTTACAAAACATCAGTCAGCGTCTGGTTAAAAGTTTACAAAGGATTCATGCCTCAAATTTCAGCGACCAGAACAGCGCCTACACAATCAGTCACCTGGGCGCCGACGAGTTTTGTATCCTGCTGTCCGATATAGATCACGTCGAACAAATCGATCATGTCATGATGCAATTGAGCCTGGATTTACTCAAACCCTATCAACACGATTCACACGAAATCATACAAACATTCAGCGCCGGCATCAGTATTTTCCCTGATCATACCTTGAGTGGGAGTGGACTACTGACCTTTGCAAACATCGCGTTAACACACTCAAAATCAAAAGGGCGTAATCAATATGCATTTTATGATCATGATAAAAATGATCGCGCGGTAGACCAACTGCATTTATCGAGAAAACTGCACCAGGCACTGAACGAAAATAAATTCATTCTTCATTTTCAACCACAAATAAACATGCTAACGCACGAAATAAGCGGCATAGAGGCGCTGATTCGCTGGCCCTTGAATGAAGGCATTATGATACCACCTGACCGGTTTATACCACTGGCAGAAGATATGGGCCTGATCGTTCCTATTGGCAACTGGGTGATTGAAGAAACATGCAGACATCTACAACAATTACAAATGGCGAGTTTCGGTGATATTCCGATATCCATCAATATCGCTGCACAACACTTTTGCAGAGATGATTTTGTAAAAACACTCACCAGCACGGTGAACCACTACAATATTCCCGCCAGACTTATTGAACTTGAAGTTACAGAACGAATAGTCATGGCGGAAAAAGAGGCCGTTCTTACGCTGAACGCCTTACGCAATTTTGGTTTCAGAATTGCGATTGATGACTTTGGCACCGGTTACTCGTCCTTGAGTTATTTAAAAAACTTTCCGGTTGATCGCCTGAAAATTGATAAATCATTTGTAGCAGATATTCCCAACGACAATGGCAGCAAGGCTATTGTGACCGCCATTACACAGCTTGCGAGAAATATTGGGCTGTCCGTTATTGCTGAAGGGATTGAAAACATTCACCAGGCAAATTTCATGCAATCCATTGGTTGTCTGGAAGCACAGGGCTATTTTTACAGCAAACCACTCTGCGCTGAAAATTTAATGGTGTTTTTACAGAATAATCGTACGCTGCTAAAAACACAGAACGACACTCTCGGCTAATCGCTTTTAATATGTTAAGCGCATCCCCGCAACCCAACTACTGTCAATTTTCCCATCACCCTCTTCTTCATTGTCAACAAAGACTTTAATTTTTCGATACCCCAGATAGATGTTGGCCTGATGAATAATCTGGTATTCAAGACGCAAGGTGGCATCGAGAAAATCATCCGCGCTATCCATTGAGACAATACTGGGGCCATAAAAAACCTGCCCGCCAAGACCCAAATGAGGCACTTGCGGTAAGGCTTGGCGGAAAAAACCACCCAAGGCAATACCCATTCCATCAATTTCGGGGGTATCGAAGGCATAAATAGTAGCGCCAATGCCTATATGGCTCTCCACATCAGTCTGTTCAATCACCGAAAGGCCTGTTGTCAGCACATCGCGATCGTCCTGATGATGCATGCCTGAAATAGACACATTAAGATCAGACTCATTAATCGGGCCCATGAGCGACAGTGCTACGGTTTCATTTCCTAAATTCAGATCCAACCCTGAGGCCTGTGCCGCAAGAGGTATATGAAGCAAAAGAAGTCTCAGACTTGTTTTTAAAAATGGTTTCATGGGCGTTGTATCCTTTTTTTACTGCAATCAAAAGAGCGTGCAGAATAAAGAATTCACCGCGAGTTTTCTATA
>DAIRVL010000099.1:0-9322 GCA_036802845.1 Pseudomonadales bacterium
TGTCGGCGGCTGGGGTCTGCAATGTCTGGCTGGCGGCGCTGAATCGCTGGTAGCCGTGGATGCCTCGACAGCCGCGTTGGCACAATTACAGGTTAATGCCCGCAATCAAGGCAAGGCCGATCAAGTGAGCTGTCTTGATGGCAACGCGTTTACGGTGCTGGAAACACTGGTGGCCGAAGGACAAAAATTTGATGTAGTCATTGCAGACCCTCCTGCCTTTATCAAACGCAAAAAAGAGGTAAACAAAGGGCTGGCGGCGTATAAGAAGTTAAATACCCTGGCCATGCGTCTGGTCGCGCCCAATGGCTTGTTAATGTCGGCGTCGTGCTCGATGCATTTGCCGGAAGCGGAGCTGATTGACTTGGTGCGCGGCGCCGGACGTCATATTGATAGGCATCCGCAGCTGGTATTTCGTGGTGCGCAGGGTCCTGATCATCCGGTGCATCCTGCCATTCCTGAAACAAGTTATCTCAAGGCGTGCTTGTTCCGAATTGCTCCTTCGCTGTAAACCTATACAGCGTGAAAAAACGTTGAACAGGACAAAATAAAAACAAACAAAAACGGGGTTTGACATGCAGCTGAGTTTTTTAGGTGCGGCCGGCACAGTCACTGGATCAAAATATTTGCTCGAAGTGGGCAATAAACAGATTTTGATTGATTGCGGTTTGTATCAGGGGGTAAAAAATCAGCGTCAACGTAACTGGCAGGCGCCGCCCTTTAATCCCAAAAAACTCGCGGCGGTGCTGCTGACCCATGCCCACATTGACCACAGCGGTTACATTCCCGCCCTGGTTAAAGCGGGTTTTCGTGGCCCGATCTATTGCACCCCTGGCACCAAAGCCTTGTGTTCCATTTTGCTGCCCGATGCGGGTCATTTGCAGGAAGAAGACGCACGTTATGCCAGCAAAAAAGGGTTCAGCAAACACTCCCCGGCCTTGGCACTGTATACCGAGGCCGATGCGCTAGCCGCCATGGACTATTTTTCGGCGCTGCCTTTTGATGAGTTCAGTACTATAGCCGCAGGCATCGAGGCGAAATTCACACCCGCCGGACATATCCTGGGCGCTTCGTCCATTAGCATCAAGGCGGAAGGCAAAACGCTGGTGTTCAGCGGCGATCTGGGGCGCCAGACGGATCCGATCATGTATCCACCGCACACGATGAAAACGGCCGATTACCTTGTTGTAGAATCAACCTACGGCAACCGTCATCACGATAAAAGTGATCCCGAGGAAACCCTGGCGCGAATCGTTGCCGATACCGTCGCCCGGGGCGGCAGCGTGTTGATACCTTCTTTTGCCGTGGGGCGTGCGCAGGCTTTATTGCATATTCTGACCAAACTGAAAACAGCACGACGTATTCCGGATGTGCCTATTTATCTGAATAGCCCCATGGCGGTCAGTGCCACCAAACTCCTGTTCAGTTGTAACCAGCAGGTGCGTTTGAGTGCTGACGATTGCCAGCTTATTGATGACAATGTGCGTTATGTGCGTAGCGTTGAAGAGTCGATTGAAATCAATGAACAAACGTTTCCGCATATTGTAATTTCAGCCAGTGGTATGGCGAGCGGCGGGCGTGTGCTGCACCATATGAAAACCATGCTGCCTAATTCGCGCAACAGTATTATTTTTGCCGGATTTCAGGCACCTGGAACACGGGGGGCGAGTCTGGTTGACGGGGCCGAGAAAGTTAAAATTCATGGCGCCTATTACGAAGTCAAGGCAGCTGTTTTTAATCTTGAAAACCTATCTGCCCATGCTGACAGCGATGAATTAATTGCCTGGGTATCACACTTTAGCCCTAAACCCCGGCAGGTGTTTGTCACGCATGGTGAACCTGTCGCCGCGGACAGTTTGCGTTTACGCATCAAGGATGAGCTGGGCATAAACGTTTGTGTTCCAGAATACCTCGATCGGGTGGAATTGAGCTGATTAGGTTCACTTAAGGAAAATACAGGCATGGAGCATTGGACCGAGTATTCACACTTTTTTACCGCCTTATTGGTGATTCTTGATCCTATTGCGGCCATTCCCATTTTTCTTGCGCTGACCAAAAGTTATTCCTATGCCGAGCGTTCGCGCATTACTAATCTGACCGCCATTACGGTGGTAGCAGTGCTGGTTATTGCCTCGGTGACGGGTGAAACGCTGCTGCTGGCCATGGGCACCAGTTTGTCGTCCTTTCGTGTCAGCGGTGGTATTGTGCTGATGATCATGGCACTGGCCATGTTGCAATCACGCATGGATAAAGTCTTTGCCGAGAGCGATAACGCAATCAGTGACAAAAACACCATTGCCATTGTGCCCATGGCCATTCCCCTGCTTGCCGGCCCCGGTGCCATCAGCACGGTGATTATCGAAATGCATCGTTCCACCTTGAATTACCATCCTTGGCTGGTGACGCTGTGTATTATCCTGGCGGGACTGGTTCTGTGGCTGATGCTGCGAATGGCCGGTATGATTGGCCGCACCCTGGGCATCACCGGCTTTAATATCGTGCATCGATTGTTTGGGCTGGTGCTTATCGCCATCGCGGTTGAAATGATGGCCAATGGTCTCAAGGAATTATTTCCCGTGCTGGCGGGCTGAGCTTTAGCGATAGACGCTTGGCACGCCTAATTGCGCGATGCGCGGATATAACGACGCAACAAATACGCCCCGATCAAAAACGGCGGCAACCAGGCCACCAAAAACAGAAAAAAATCCGGACTAAAATTGCCGGGTAAATCACCGGTATAAACCGTGGTGCCGCTGTCGGTGCCTTTCAAGGCAATATAAATCGCCGGACCAAAACCTTGCACCGCACCCCACCAACTAAAAGCGGCCAGACTGAGCGCAGCCAGACGGTGCTGATGCAAACCAAAAGCAGGCCACTTTTTGCTACACAAGGGCAACAAGCCCGTGGCAAAAATAATCAGCATAAATGTCCAGATAATCCACAGCGCCCCGGTCCAGGGATTGTAACGGGCAGAAATCAGCAGACTTAAACCCGTTCCCGCCAAAAACAGCCCCAGCGCAAACCATGGAAATCGTGTCGGTTGTTGCGTTGTGCTTTCACGGCTGAAATTCAAGGGATGCTGAACGACCTTCACCAGATAAAATACACACGCTGCCGCATAAAAAAACGCAAAACGGGCCGGATAGCTGCTGGGCATGCCATAACCAGGGTATTTCTGGTGATTTTCGGCCACGTAAAAACTCAAACGGATGACGTCAAGCACAATGCCACTGAGGGCAGTGGCCATCATCGCCCAGCAAAAATACATACCCCAGGCAATATGCGAATCGCTGCCTTTTTTGTAGCGCAAGGCCATTAACCCGGCGACCACGGCCACCACTGCCGGCAAAACATGCAGGATCAACAAAACGATAAAACCCCAATTGGCGAAATCACTGCCATAAAAAACGGGTTTGGCGAGAAAGGGTGTTGCTAACATCTTCATAACCTTTTAATGAAAGTGCGTTAATTCATCAGGCCTATCATGGTCGCTGTTTTATCCTGTGCTAAGCTGCACATTTTCCGCCTGACACCTTTCCATTACAACACTACAACGCAAGACCCATGCATCCATGCAATTACTCTTCGAATTAAGCTGGTATTTCAAACAGCAACGTTGGCGCTATTTTGCGGCCATGTTGCTGCTGACGGTGGTGGCTCTGCTCAATCTTTTGCCGCCGTGGATTGCCGGCACCCTGATTGACGAGGCTATGGCCGGGCAGCTAAACCGAGCGCGCCTGCTGATGCTGGTCGGCAGCATTGTGGGCATCGGTCTGTTGGTGTACATCCTGCGTTATTTATGGCGTTTGAGTCTTTACAGCGCCTCGTATCAACTTGGGGCTTTGTTGCGACAGCGTTTACATGAGCGTTTGTTGTATCAGAACGCTGACTACTTTCATCGACACCCCACCGGCGATTTGATGGCGCGTGTGACTAACGATATCACCGCCGTTGAAATGTCGGCCGGTGAAGCGGTGCTGGCCTTGTTTGATGGTTTGCTCACCGGTTTGGTTGTGGTGGCGGTGCTGTTTTTTGCGGTGGACTGGCGGCTGACTTTAATTGCCCTGCTGCCCTGGCCCTTTATGGCCTACGGTTTCTGGCGAGTGAATACCGTCATGCATGATTCTTTTGTCCGCGCCCAGGGCCAGTTTGGCACGCTCAATGATCGCGTACAGGAGTTTTTCAGCGGCCTGCGTATTATCCGTGCTTATGGCATGGAAGACAGGGCCGAAGGCGATTTTAGCGGCGATGCACGGGCTGCCGGTGAGGCCAATTTAAAGGTTGCCCGCGCTGAGGCGCTTTATGAGCCCATTATTGTCAGCACCATGGGCGCATCATTTCTGTTGGCAGTCAGCGGCGGCGCGTGGCTGATTCATCGCGGCGAATTCAGTATCGGCGAATTGACACGCTTTACCTTGTATCTCGGGCAACTGATCTGGCCGATGTTTGCCTATGGCTGGTTATTGAATCTGCTCAAACGCGGCGGTGTGTCCTATCAACGGATTCAGGAGGTGCTGCAAGCCCCGCAAAGCATTACTGATCATGGCACTTTGACTGTGCCGCCATCAGCGTCGCTGCGCTGGGACATAAAATACTTTCGTTATCCGGGCAGTGAAAAAAATGTGTTAAGTGCTTTCAGCGGCACCTTGGCACCGGGTGCCGTGTTAGGCATTGTGGGGCCCATTGGCTCCGGTAAAAGCACTTTTCTGCATCTGCTGCTGCGTCAATATGAAAATGAAAACGCCCGCGTCTGGCTTGATCAGCAGCCCTTGGCGGACTACAGCTTGGGCGCCTTGCACCAGCATTTTGCCGTGGTGCCGCAGGAACCTTTTCTGTTTTCCACCACGATTGCCGAGAATATTCGGCTGGGGCATCCCGAAGCCAGCGATCAGGCCGTCGAAGCGGTGGCCAAAGCCGCTGCTCTGCACGAAGACATTCTGCGTTTCCCGCTCGGTTATAACACCGAGGTCGGTGAACGTGGTGTGACACTGTCGGGCGGGCAGAAGCAACGCTTATCCATCGCCCGCGCCTTACTCAAGGATGCACCGGTGTTGGTGCTGGACGATGCTTTGTCAGCGGTTGATGTAGCCACCGAGCGCGCTATTATTCAGCATTTGCGTGGTATGCAAGGCAGGCGCTCGTTGATCATTATTTGCCATCGACTGTCTGCTGTTGAACAGGCCGACGAAATCGTGGTGCTGCGTCAAGGCCATGCGGCTGAACGTGGCACGCACCCGCAATTAATGATTGAAAATGGCTGGTATGCCCGCGCCTACCGTTACCAGCAACTGGAACAGGCCGTAGCCGAGGGACGATGATGCAGACCCGTGCCGTTCTGAAACGCTTGTTGCGTTACACACTGGAAGATGTTCCGACGCTTGTTAAAACGGTGGCTTTGCTGCTACTGGCAACCGCTGCCGGTGTGGCCGGACCGTATCTGATCAAACGTTTTATTGATGACCATCTGGTGCCGGGCAACTGGGCTATGCTGCCGCTTGTCACGCTGTTGCTGCTGTATGTGCTGGCCAACATCACCGCCTCGTGGCTGGGTTATCAGGAGATTTTACGCCTCAATCAAATTGCACAAAGCGTGGTGCTGAAATTACGGCAACGCCTCTTTACCCATCTGTTAAGCATGCCGCTGCAACGCTTTGACCACGTGCCGGTAGGTTCTTTGATTTCCCGCGTGACCAATGACACCGAAGCGGTAAAAGATCTTTTTGTTGGTGTGCTCGGGGTGTATTTAAAAAACACCGTGCGCATTATCGGCATTTTTATCATGATGGCCTTATTAAACTGGCATTTGATGTTGATTTGCCTGTTATTCCTGCCGCTAGTGATTTCACTCATGATGCTCTACCGCAAACTGAGCAGTGGTATTTTTCATCGTGCCCGTGAATTACTTGCCGATATCAATGCCCGCTTGAATGAAACCATTCAGGGCGTGGCGGTGGTGCAATTATTTAATCAGGAACGGCGATTTGCCCAACGTTTTAACAGCCTCGCCCAGGAACACTTTGTTACACGCAAGCGCACTATGCAAATGGACGCACTCTTGCTGCGACCCATGGTCGACGTGCTGTATTTATCAACGTTGGCGGGTGTGCTTTATTATTTTGGCCTGAATCACAACATAGCGGGCATCGAAGTTGGCGTGTTGTATGCGTTTTTAAATTATCTCGAACAATTCACCGAACCCCTGATCGAGATGACACAAAAAATGAATTTATTTCAACAATCAACCATTGCGGCAGGGCGGGTATTTCAATGGCTGGAAGAAAAACCGGAGGACGACCAGACGCAATCAGGGCTGATGCTCTCATCAGGCACGCTGGATTTTAAGCAGGTGAGTTTTTCTTACGACAACAATAAGCCGGTGCTGAAAAATATTAATTTCAGCATTAAATCTGGAACCTTTGTTGGTATTGTCGGGCATTCAGGCAGTGGCAAAAGCACGCTGGTGCAATTGATGATGCGTTTTTATCAGCCGCAACAGGGCGAAATTTTATTTGCCGGCTACCCCTTGGCGCAGTATTGCGCCCGTGAATTCAGCCAGCATGTTGCCTTTGTGCAACAGGACAGCTTTTTATTCAGCGGCAGCATTTACGACAATATCGACCTGGGCCGAAATCTGCCGGCTGAAACAATTCATTGGGCTGCTGAAACAGCCGGTATCGACGCGCACATTCAAGCACTGCCCGAGGCCTATAACAGCCTGTTAACGGAACGTGGCAGTAATCTGTCTGCCGGACAGCAGCAATTGCTCAGTCTCGCCCGCGCCCTTGCAGGCAAACCCCAGCTGTTGATTCTCGATGAAGCCACTGCCAACGTTGATTCGGCCACTGAAGAAAAAATCCAGCACGCCATGCTCAAATTGCGCGGACAAATGACGCTGGTTGTCATTGCCCATCGTTTATCCACAGTGACTCACGCTGACGAAATTCTGGTGCTGCATCACGGTGAAATTATTCAGCGTGGTCAGCACCAAACCCTGCTGGCCGTAGAAGGTTTGTATAAAAATCTTTATCAATTGCAGTTTCAATCAAATGTGTTGTTGATGGATGACGTGCTTCCAGCCGAGAAAAAAGTGTGGTGAGCCGTTAATACATCAAGCACTTCGCGCTATTGAATAGAAATTAAGGGTGAGCGAATGAAGCATGATTATTCGGAACTTGTTGTAACTATTTCTGGGCCTTTAGATGCCGAAGCCATAACACAAGTGATTAATCAGGCGTATCGCCCCGACACGAATGCAGTGGGTTGGACGCATGAGTCTGACCTGGTGTCGGGTAACAGAATCTGTGTTGCGCAAGTTGAGCAAATCATATCAAGACCGGAGTCGGTGATTCTTGTTGGTTTTAATAACGCGGATATTGTTGCGTGTGTTCATGTTGAAAAAAACGGGTGTAACAGCTCTATCGGCATGCTCGCCGTGAGCCCAACGCTGCAAGGGAGCGGCGTTGGAAAACGTATGCTTGAGTATGCAGAACAGTATGCAGTCGAGCATTTCAGCGCTGAAAAATTTATCCTCACCGTGCTCTCATCCCGCACCGAGCTTATCGCATTTTATCTGCGGCGCGGTTATCAACACACGGGCCAGATGCAGGATTATCCCGTACACGCGGGCATTGGCAAACCGAAGTTTTCAAATCTTACAACCGAAACACTTGAAAAACAGGCGCACCGTAATAAAACCTAATGGCATCCAATCAGAGGAGAGCACTATGAAAACACTTGAAATTCCTTTGGCCGTTGTGGCAATGCAGGTTGCGCCTCGCACAAAACCATCAAATTACCCGGAACCCTTTGCGTCGCGCATGCAGGGGCGAGAAAAGCGCGCGCTTGGTGATGTGTTTGGTCTTGTTAATTTCGGAGTGAATTTAACGCGACTCTTGCCCGGTGCATGCTCAGCGTTACGACACGCGCACAGCACACAAGACGAATTTATTTACGTGCTTCAGGGTAAACCTGTATTGGTTACCGATGAAGGAGAAGCTCAACTCGAAGCCGGTATGTGTGCGGGTTTCAAATCGGGCACAGGCAATGGACACCATTTACTGAACCGTTCAAGCGATGAGGTCATCTATCTCGAAATAGGTGACCGCAGCGCAGGGGATAGTGCCGTTTACCCCGACGATGATTTACAGGCAGCGCTCGTCAACGGTCACTGGCAGTTTGCTCACAAAGATGGTTCGCTTTATTAAGCCTTCCACCCACCCAAAAAACACAGGATTTATTATGCAGCACGTTTTAATTATTCATGAAGTCGAAGCCTATCCGGCATGGAAAGTTGTTTTTGATAATGCCACCGATATTCGAAAAGCGGCCGGTGAAATCAGCTACCAGTTGTTACGTTACGATAACGATGCAAACAACATCGTGCATTTTTCGCAGTGGTCATCGCTGGAGAATGCCCGGCGTTTTTTTGAATCGCCCGAGCTTGTTGAAATCAGAAAAAATGCCGGTGTTAAAGCACCAAATTTTATTTATCTGTTTGAGATAGAACGGGGCATGTTGTAATACGTACGGCTCGCATCAATGTTTAACTTCTCTAGAGAATAAAAAGAATAGCTGCGTGTGAGAAAAATTTTAATCCGTGTTTAAATGAATCTGCCGATGATCACACGAGTAACGATATGAAAAAACTGTCCATCTATGTATTTATAATAGGCTGCCCCCTTACGGCACTGGCCTCAACTTTGGGTTGGAAAGGCGAAGCCGAATTGGGTTTTGTTGCTACGAAGGGGAATACTGAAACACAAAGTGTTAACGCCAAATCCGATGTTAATGACGAGCGGAAGAATTGGCGTCATAATTTTCATACGGAAGCCTTGAACGCTTCGGCTGATGGTGTCAGATCAGCTGAGCGGTATAACGTATCGGGTCAATCAAACTACAAGTTCAACGATTTTGATTCGGCTTTTGTTGTAGGCAATCTGGATGATGATCGTTTTAGTGCGTACGACTATCAAGTGAGTATCGCTGCAGGTTACGCGCGCCGCTTGATTGACCGTGAGGGTCAGACTCTCGATTTTGAAATAGGCCCGGGTTATCGTATAAACAAACGGGATAATGGCACTTCAACGGAGGAATCAATGATTCGAGTGGGTGCCAAATACCTTCTTCCTTTGAGTAAAACATCTTATTTTCAGCAATCACTGGTGTCAGAAATAGGCAAGGAAAGCACCATTACCAAATCCATTACGTCGGTGAAGGCACGAATTAATGGCAGTTTGGCGATGAAAACATCATTCACCCTAAAAAATAATTCTTATGTACCGGCCGGGGCAAAAGAAACCGACACAGAAACAGCGCTCACCCTTGT
>DAIRVL010000100.1:0-9244 GCA_036802845.1 Pseudomonadales bacterium
CCGATGCAGCATGGTGAGGCCTAACATCAAACCATCCATAATGCGTGACATTTTTGCATCGTCGGCAGCGCGGGTTTGTAGAAACTGTGTTAATAAAACCAGCTCTTTCGCCAATAACTCGGCCGCAATGAGATCAATCATTTTTGCAGTGCCGGCCAGCTGTTTAAAATCTTCAACACACTCGTTCAGTGTTGTTTCTGTCACGCCTTCGGCAAACATCCTGAGCCGTGACTCTGCATGACTGAGCGTTACTTCAAGTTCATCCTTAACAAGATTAATCATTAGCGTACTTTTATGCATAGTCTGTAACCAAGGCCTGCGCGGTGTTATGACTAATAAAGAATAGACCAGCCTCACCGGCGTTGCCTTCTATTCAATACGAATCTCAAGCAGGTGGACAGTCCTAACGAATAACTGCGTTTGCCCAACACCAGAGATCAGCCAAGAGAGCATGATGGATTTTGTTCACTACACTTGAGGTAAATTTTCCTTGTCGGCACCTTGCGCCAAGGCATCCTGTTTTAACCACAAACAATTTGACGATGCTTTTTCAATTGCTACCAAGCGTTGTTGATGCAAGAGCAGCTCACTGTTATCGGCATAGATCACCCGTAATGGTGCCCTGTTATCAGAAAAGCGTTTAATGTGCTGCGGATTAACGCCGTTTTGTTCCTGAGCCTCGGCTGATAAAGCCAGCGCAATTTGTCCACCGGTCATCAGCAAATACACATCGGCCAGAATTTCGGCATCGAGTAATGCGCCGTGAAATGTCCGTTTTGAGTTATCAACCGCATAACGTTTACACAAGGCATCCAGACTGTTGCGCTGCCCTGGGTGTAGTTTTCTTGCCATGCCCAGGGTATCAAGCACGGTGCAGTGCTGTTTCGTCGTGCCAAGACCGGTATTGATGCGTGCAAATTCAGCATCCATAAAACCCACGTCAAAGGCTGCGTTATGAATAATAAGTTCAGCGCCTTTGATGAAGTCCAGAAACTCAGTCGCTATTTGAGCAAAACGGGGTTTGTCAGCTAAAAACTCGCTGGTAATACCATGAATCCGGATGGCGTCTTCTTCAATTTCGCGTTCAGGATTGATGTAGCTGTGATAGGTGCGCCCGGTAAAACGCCGGTTCTCCAGCTCCACACAACCCACTTCGATAATGCGATGCCCTGCTGTTGGATCAATGCCTGTGGTTTCCGTATCAAGAACAACCTGCCGCATGTTTACACCCCTGCTTTACGTGATAATTCATCAATGGCCTGATTGGCAAGCTGGTCGGCAATTTCATTTTCTCTATGGCCTGTGTGCCCTTTGACCCAGTGCCACTCGATGTTATGTTGCTGTGCAATCTCGTCAATGGCTTGCCACAGATCCTGATTCTTGACTGGCTGTCTGGCGGACGTTTTCCAACCCTTGGCTTTCCAGCTGATGATCCACTCCGTTATCCCTTTACGCAAATATTGTGAATCCGTCGTTAAAATGACACTACAAGGCTCCTTGAGCGACTTCAAACCCTCAAGTGCAGCGGTTAGCTCCATGCGGTTATTGGTTGTATCCTGCTCTGCGCCGCATAACGACCTTTCATTTTTTCCATAACGCAAAAGCACGCCCCAACCACCGGGCCCCGGATTTCCCCGGCAGGCGCCATCCGAAAATATTTCTACCGTTTTCACTCTATTTTTTCCCGATTGATCACTGGATTTGTCAAAAATTGACGTCGACGAATACGCCACTTGGGCATTACAGGCGTGACGCAGGATACATTTTTCTTTGCCACCAACACATAGACAGCCCCTTGTTTGGTGAAAAAACGTTTGGCTGTCTGACGAAAACGTTTAAATTTATCGGCCCTGGCCAAACCTTGCCACGGGGGCAGATAATAACCCGTTTCACAGCCTTCTACGTCCAGATCCAACAGTTTCAGCCAGTCGGACAAACGTGACGGGCTAATAAAACGCGCCGCCCAGGGTGCATCCTGCGTCTGAAAATGAAACAGTCGCCACAACCACCAAAAACTCCAGGGATTAAAACCAATGACTAACAATGAGCCGCCCGGAATCAGCACCCGTGCCGCCTCACGCAAGACCTGATGCGGATTTTCTTCATAATCGAGGCTGTGCTGAAGTACAACCAGATCCACACTGCCATTTGCCAAGGGCAAGGCCCCGCTTTCGCCATACACAAAGGGCAGCCAGGATGTTTTAAGTGGTGCCTCTGCGGCCATGAATTTATGTGTAACAGGGCTTTCAGCCAGCAGTCTGTCTGGAGAGCCCAGTCCACAATACAAGGCATGATAACCAAAGCGCATCGGGACAATATGATTCGCAATATCGATTTCTGTTTGTAATACAGCCTCCCCCAAGGGCGTTGTCAGCCAGTTTGCCAAATTCATTGACAAAAGAAGGCGACGGGGTGGTTTTTGGGAGAATTTTATAAAACGTGGTAATCCCATTAGTCACCTTTCCTTATCTATATCTATAAAATTGGTCGAATCTTGAACTTATTGAACCCTCAAACCTGCGTTTAGCCCTTTTAAGCACAACAGTGTATACTAGCGCGGCCTGCCATTGGCTAACGCAATGGGGCCACGATACGAACGAGTGCGTATCCGGGGTTTGACCTGTATCACAGAAAAGATTCCCTGAAAATTTACAATAAGTCCCGCGAACAAGATAGCCCGTGTAGTAGTAACGCGACAGAACACTCTATCAAAATCGACTTTCAAAAAAAGGCACCGATGTGAAACCTCATCCATCTAAAGCCACCGAGGATGCAACACCCTCATACGGGCAAGAGACTCTGCACTATTCTCTTGCAATCCAACATTAAAAACAGCCATTTCGTTTGGGGCAGTTATTCCCAAATAAAAAACGTTGATGTCCTTATGAAGAATGCGGCCATAACAAATCTGACGACACGCACCCGCTTTAACATTGTTCAAAACGCGCTGATGTGTCTATTTTTATTCAGCCTTGGTTTGCTAACAGCATGCACCGAATTCACTGAAAAATTCAAAACCACCCGTCCGGCAATAAATTTGTTTAATGGCAATGAACAAGAAGCCGACTTTAAACAATCCTACCCCGATCTATGCACCTTTGATTATCGTGATCAAAAACATTTAAAACGCAGCATTCAAAACAACAAAGTACTGCTGCTGGATGAAATGGTCGTTGCCAGAAATGACATGCTGGCTATCGAATACTTATCAGATGCCAGAACAAAATATTCTCGTTACCATCCCCTCGGAAACGTAGCACTTGCCACGCCGATGTTCATGGACGAGCAAGCCGACCAGGGCAGCCATCCCATCTGGCCATTGGTCCGGGCAGAATTCAAATTAAAACAAAATACCAATGCACGCTATTTTGCAGAAGAAATAAATTGGTACAAAAAAAATTCAAACTACCTCAATCGCGCTTTCAATCGTGGTAATCCCTATCTTTATTTCATTCTCGATGAAATAAAAAAACGCCAACTTCCGGGAGAACTGATTTTAATTCCCGTTATAGAAAGCGCCTATGACCCTTTTGCCTATTCACCCGGCGGTGCGGCAGGCATGTGGCAGTTTATGCCCGGCACAGCACGGCGTTTCGGATTAAAGCAAAACAGGTGGTATGACGGTCGTCGCGACGTTGTTGCCTCAACCCGCGCAGCCTTGGATTATCTTCAAACCATGAACCGTGAGTTTAATGGTAATTGGCTCTACACCCTGGCCGCTTACAATGCCGGTAGCGGCACCGTCTCACGCGCCATTGAGTCGAACAAGCGGCGCGGACGTTCAAGCGATTTCTGGTCGTTGCCCTTGCCCAGGCATACGCAACACTACGTTACCCGACTGCTGGCCTTATCTAAAATCATTGATACACCTTCTGTGTACGGGATTTCGTTACCCCATGTCCCAAGTACTGCGCAAGTTACCCTTGTGAGTCTTAACAGACAGATTGATCTGGCCAAAGCGGCGACCTTGGCCGACATGAGTCTGAATGAACTGTATCGTTTAAATCCGGGATTTAATCGCTGGGCAAGTGATCCTAACGGTCCCTATTATTTACTGGTGCCCCAACAAAAAGCCGACGCGTTTAAAGAAAAACTCGCAACACGGACGCCACAACAAGCACTACGTTCTGGCGCAGGCCAAACACAAAATTCCAAATCAAAACAAATTGTACATCGTGTTAAACAAGGTGAGGGTTTATGGACCATTGCCCGCCTTTACGGCGTAAAGACACAGCAACTGGCGCAGTGGAATGACTTGTCTGCAAATGCATCACTCAAAACCGGACAAACCCTGTCCGTATGGCCCACACCTTAATCGCTAAAAACAAGAGCTGATAAATACACGCGGCCGCAATACACAGCACAGGCCCTGCAGGCTGTTGAAAAACGTTAGGAGCGAAGCAAAGACAAGGCAAGAATGGGATAAAAACAGATTATTGCATGGATAAAACCAGATTAACCTGCTGTACAAAGTGATTAAACGCCGCATATTGTTCACGCCGTAAGGCACGACCGGATACACGGCAATCGGTATAAATCAGACCAATAGAACGGCCCCGCACAACAATAGGCGCAATAAAAAATTCACCCGTGCCGATGGCGGCTTTAATCTCAGCGGTGATCAGCGACTGCGTTGCCATGTTCTCTCGATCACCAAACCAGAAAGGGGTTGTCCCTTTAAAGATATAACCAAAAATATTATTTTCCTTGATAGGAAAATTAAAGCGCTGGCCAATAGACTGGCCATCATCTTTATACCCAATCAGGTAACGACCCAAAATGCTTTTGTTTTCCCGCGTTTTCATGGCCAATAAGGCCCGGTCCATGCCTATGCCACGATGAATCCCCTCAAGGGCCATGTTAAACACCAGATTAATATCAACCTTTGTGCCCGCCATTAAAGAAAGTTCGCGCAATATACTCAGCTGAAGTTGTTGATCTTCCTGAATCTGTTCCTCTGCATTGGGTTCATCGTATGCGTCAGTTTCAGTGTCGTCTTCAAAGGTCATGCCGGCTGAAGAAGGGATAAGCGTTTCAATTCTGTCCGCACCCCATTCACGCGCAAATTCCACGGTTCTATCCGCGCAATCGATAAGTTGCACCAGCGCGTCTTCTTCATTTATTTTTTTGAATTTGGCTACTTTCTTAATAAACTCATTCATTTTTGGCGAGTCCCAGCCTTCGTTAGCCGAAATCACACTGATCTCATGTCCCAAACGAACCGCACCGGTACCGGGCGTCAGTGGTTTATTTTGCAGCGCCCCCAACAGGGTATCACCCAAACGCCAGGCTTTGGCTAAACCATAACTCAAGTATCTGAACTTCGTGCCCAGCACCTCTTCGGTCACATCATCTTTATTGGCCCCGGGGATTCTGAGTTTGGCATCAACAATAATTGTGGCATCCCCGCCGTAACACCAAAAAGACGCCTCGCCCAGTTGATACATCAAGGCTGAAATGAACACTTCTTCTTGAACAGCACTTTTAGCTTGAGCCACCAAAGTTTTAGCCTGCATCGCCGAATGAAAAGACTGCGCAACCACTTCCAACAAACGATCATTGGGCGTTTCACGCAACAAAGCGTCTATCACCTTGGATGAGATGCACAGGCTACGGATCGTATCCATACCAATTAAACTAATGGCACGACTGATGGTATTGGTGCGAACAGCGGATTTATTGTAATGAACGCTGTTGGAAATTCGAATGATACGCGCCGTTAAATTAGGGTCTTCCAATATGACCTTAACCAACTCAGGGATACAGGCCTCGTCATCCACCGCCAAACTGCTTAAATGTTGTATTGAGTGTGCCAGAGCCGGCATTTCCCGACGCGCCAAACGATTGACCCAATCTTTGGTACCAAAAGGAATATCAATTTTCTGCGCATCCGATGTCATAGGGTCAATTTTTTTCAGCATTTTCACTGTTGAATTAGAATCCTTAGAGAAGTCCAAAGCAGAAATATAGTATGTTTCTAACGTGCGTTTATCAAAAAATTCGATTCATCCACTCATGCCGCAGAAACCAGGAATGTTTTCTTTTGTCAGCGACCACCGCAAGACACGGCCTTTCTTTGAGCGTAGTAGACTTTTTACACTTTATCGCTATTCACTAGCAGAAATCAGATACTTATCCTTCTATACTGCCCGAGTTCCGCTAATTCTTAGAGGCCTTCATGTTTACAAAAATATTTCATAACATTCGTCAGCTTTTCATTTTAGTGATACTAACGACGCTCGCCGTCTGCCCCATGGGAGCCGCTCAAGCAAGCCCCATGCAACTAGATGTGCCTTACAGCAAATTCACATTAAAAAACGGTCTGACGCTGCTGGTTCACGAGGACCATAAAACCCCGATTATTGCCGTAGCCGTCTGGTATCACGTGGGGTCAAAAAACGAATCCCCTGAAAAAACAGGTTTTGCACATCTGTTTGAACACTTGATGTTTAACGGCTCCGAACACTACAACGACGACTATTTCAAAGCGCTGCAATCAGCCGGTGCGACAGACATTAATGGCTCAACCAACAATGACCACACCCAGTATTACCAAACCATTCCCACCTCGGCACTGGAACGTACCTTGTGGCTTGAATCCGATCGTATGGGCCACTTTCTTGGAACACTGACCCAGGAAAAACTCAATGAACAACGCGACGTTGTTAAAAATGAAAAGCGGGAACGGGAAAACCAACCCTATGGCAAGGTATGGAATTATATAACACAACGCACCTATCCCCCGCAGCACCCCTACGCATGGCCGGTGATTGGCTCCATGCAACACCTTGATCAAGCCACGCTGGCCGATGTCAAACAATGGTTCAGTGATTATTACCACCCCGCCAATGCCGTTATTGTGCTTGCCGGTGACATTAAACCCGATGTAGCGCGTGAAGAAGTTGAATTGTATTTTGGCAATATTAAAAGTCAGCCAGCCCCAAGCAGAGTCACCGACTGGACCGCCAAAATGCAAGGCAACATGCGGGAACGTTTATACGACAAGGTTCCTCGAAGCCGCCTTTATATGGTATGGAACACACCGGGCATCACCCATCAGGATGCCGACCGGCTCGATTTGGCCACCTCTATTTTAGGCGGATCAAAAACATCACGGCTGTACCAACGACTGGTCCAACAGGAGCAATTAGCCACCAGCGTCAGCGCCTATTATATGGGCCGCGAAATTGCAGGCCAGGTTCTGATCAGTATTGATATAAAACCAGATGCCTCGCTGGAAAAAGCCGAAGCCATCGTGAATGAAGAGCTCAGTCTCTTCCTCAAAAAAGGCCCAGACAAAGAAGAAGTCGAACGCGCCAAAACCCGCCTGATTTCCGATTTTATTCGTGATCTGGAATATGTCGGCGGCGGCAGTGGCAAATCGAGTCTTCTCGCCTACGGCCAGACCTATTTTAATGACCCCGAATATTACAAAAAAAGTTTGGCCATCACTGAACAAATCAGCAAAAGCGATATCCAGGATGCCAGCAAAACATGGCTCAGTGACGGCCGATTTACGCTTGAGGTATGGCCCAATCCAGTCACATCAACCAGCACCCTCAGCGCCAATCGTAGCCAATTGCCCGAGTTAACACCCGCGCCCACCTTTCACACCCCGCAGTTTCAGCGTGCCCAACTGGACAATGGCCTAAAAATTATTTTTGTCGAACGAAAAGCCGCGCCTCTGGTTGAAATGGCCCTGCAATTTGATGCCGGATACGCCGCCGACTCCCTGAGTAAACCGGGCAGCGCTTACTTCACCATGACCATGCTCAAAGAAGGCAGCAGCAAAAACACCAGTCAGGACATCAGCACCCAGGAAGAACAACTCGGTGCCCATATAGGTGCCGATAACACCCTGGACACCAGCCTGGTCTCGTTGTCGGCATTAAGCATCAATTTACCTGACTCCATGGAATTATTCGCCGACACCCTTTTGCACCCGCGTTTTGCCCCGGAAGACATCGAACGTAAACGCGGATTGATTTTGGCAACCATCGAAAGTGAAAAAGCCAGACCCTTTCAGGCCGCCTTGCGCACACTGCCACCCCTGTTATACGGAAAAGACCATGCCTACGGCATTCCCTTCACCGGCACCGGATCCAGCGCGTCCATCCAACAAATTAGTCAAAGTGACCTGATTAATTTTCATCAAACCTGGTTCAGACCTGACAACGCCACCCTGATTGTGGTTGGCAACAGCTCACTGGCCGAAATTACCGAACTGGCACAGGACTACTTAGGTGACTGGAAAGCACCGTCGACAGCCCTGCCCGTCAAACACATCGCCACCACCGCACTTGCAGACAAAACCCGTATCTATCTTATCGACAGACCCGGCTCGACCCAATCAACCCTTATCGCCGGACATCTCGCACCACCACCAAGCATCGAAAACAACACCACCGTGTCAGTGATGAACAGTATTTTTGGTGGTGAGTTCACCTCACGGATTAATATGAATCTAAGAGAAAACAAAGGCTGGGCCTACGGTGCCGGCAGTGTTATCAGCAACGCCGTCGGTCAGCGACCCTTTTTCGTTTATGCCCCGGTACAAAGCGACAAAACAGCCGAATCCATGCAGGAAATCATGAATGAATTAAACGCTTTTCTGAATGAAAAACCTGCCACCGGAACCGAACTGCAAACAAGCGTTAACAACAGCATCCTGCAACTTCCCGGGGAACTTGAAAGCTCAGCCAGCCTGTTAGCGGCCATTACCGAGTTAGTGCGTCTGAAGCGACCTGATAACTATCTCGATGCTTATGCAACACGCCTCAAAGCGATCGATTTGCCTCAGCTAGCGCAAACCAGCCAGCAAATTCTCAAACCGAATCAACTAACGTGGATAGTCATCGGCGATAGAAAACAAATCGAAGAAAAGATTCGCGCACTGAATCTGGGTGAGGTATCGGTTATTGATGAGCCGTAGATATATCATCCCGGCTTCACCTCAAAGCGTAAATAGTCGACCAGTCACTCCCACCTCAAGAGAAGCACTGCCGCATACTTTGACTGCCAATCTTAATGGGATGGTGTATCGCTGCAGTCTGAGCAATGGACCATGCAAGTTGTCCGCCAGGGTTGCCTCGCCTTGACAGGCTACGCTCCGGAGGCGCTGATAGATAACCAGCAAGTCTCGTGGGAAAAAATCACCCTGAAGGATGACCGGCTGCGCGTGCGAACCGCCGACGAGCCGGAGTTTTCCGACAAGACGAAGAAGGTTGGCGTCGAGGTGTTCGAG
>DAIRVL010000101.1:0-9127 GCA_036802845.1 Pseudomonadales bacterium
CGAGGTTTCGTACGAAGTAGGCGAAAAAATCGAAACTCTATACCAGTGTCATTGCACAATTTGTCAGCAACAAACTGGTTCCTCGTCCCAAACGGGTGCGTTTGTGAGCGCACCAAATTTCAAATGGCTTTCCGGCCAAGATATGATTAATACTTATAGCAAGCCATCTGGCTACAGATACTCTTTTTGTAGCTGTTGCGGTGCAACTGTTCCAAACATGTTCCGCACGGGCGATAAATATTGGGTTCCGGCTGGGGCTCTATTGGGTCTAGAGGGCGCTGAAATTAAAAATCACATTTTTGTCGCAGACAAAGCGGCATGGGATCATATAGGTGGCAACGGTGCGCAGCATTCTGGCTTCTATCCGGTTTACGCATAACAAGTCATTCAAGCGGACCCGCTGACGCGGGCCGCTTAACTCCAGCGTTAGCTGTTTGGGAATGGTGAAATGGAAATTCAGGTAGCGACAATAGAAGATGCACAAGAGATATTGGAGTTGCAGAAATACGCCTATGTGTCCGAGGCTGAGTTGCATGATGACTTCAAAATTCCGCCGCTAATGCAAACTCTTGAGGAGCTAATTTCAGAGTTTGAAAAAAGGACTATTCTAAAAATTACTGATGATGGCGCTTTGTTAGCGAGTGGACAGGTAAAATATTCTGATGGGTGTTGCTATATAGGGCGAATGGCCGTTTTGCCTGAGTTTCAAGGTAGAGGCATTGGTTCAAAGCTTTTATCGGCTCTAGAGGCTGTATTCCCTGACGCAAAGCGGTTTGAGCTATTTACCGGGGAAAAAAGTGAGAAAAACCTTGCGATGTATAGCCGTCGTGGTTACATGCCATTCAAAACTGCTGCGCTAGGTAAAACAAAAGTAATATTTTTAGAGCGGCTCGCAAATCAAGGGGTCACACAAATCAAGGGGTCAGGTCTTTGATTTATGATTATTAACACAAATCAAGGGGTCAGGTCTTTGATTTATGATTATTAACAATTTTACTCACCGTTGAATAATGCAAACCAAAGTGTAGTGGTCAAGCAAAACCGGTCATTACTTTAGGTTGGATTGAGATGCACCTCATTGTTCCCGTTGAACGGGCGTTAAATTGCCATTGTAACTGTGTATCCGTTTATATTCGGCAAGGTGCTCCGATTCGAAATGAATATTTCCTGTAGACAGGCGAAAAAAAGATATTATGGAAAAGATGCCAAATTCAGTCTGGCAAAAATATAATTTTTCTAATTGGGTTTTTCTACAGCCTCGTTACAAGACCCACTTGCCACTTTTGGTATAAAATTTTTTACCTGGATATTGAAGCCGGAAAGAACACAATCCCTTTGCAGGAAGATACTTTATTTTTTTAGCGCTTGAGTATTGCAAGGCTAAAATAAGAGTTTCAAGCCCTTCCAGCAGGGAACTTTATTACTCAGCGACAACACTCTTTGAAACCCTCAACATGGCATTGTCTGCTTACAGGCCCAACATAAATCGTGCGGTTTCTGCCAGTCTTGCCGAGTAGCCCATTTCGTTGTCATACCATGCGGCGATGGATACCAAATTGCCATCGAGCACTTGAATTAAGGGCAAATCAATAATTGAGGAATGCTCATCGCCCAAAATACGCGAAGACGCCCATTCATCTTCTAACACATCCATTACGCCCAACAAGGGTGCTTTGCTTGCCGCTTCACGAAATGCATTTTTAATGTCTTCTGCGCTTGCCGTTTTTTCAATAATGACATTAAGCTCGGCAATGCTGCCCGTGCGTACCGGTACCCGATAGGCTTTTCCCGTAATTTTTAAATCTGGCCAAATAAATTGTAATGCGCGCGCAGCACCGGAAGAGGAAGGAATAATATTTTCGGTGGCGGCCCAGGAGTCGCGACGATCTTTCATCGGCTGATCAGTTAACGATTGGGTGCTGGTATAGGCGTGGACGGTGGAGAAAAATCCCGATCTCATGCCGAAATTTTCTTTTAACACTTTAACCACTGGAGCAAGTGCATTGGTGGTGCAGCTCGCCATGCTGACGATATGATGTTTTTTTACATCGTATTCATGCAAATTAATACCTGGTAATAAAAAAGCATCGGCATCAACCTGGGTTTTGCTGGCAGCGCTGATCAGCACTTTTTTCGCGCCTTTATCTAAATGTGCTTGCGCACCTTTGCGGGTAGTGCCACGACCCGAGCAATCGATCACTAAATCGACTCCTAAAGCACCCCACTCTGGCAAGGCTTCATGACTCTCTACATAACGAATTTCACGATCACCAATGATAAAACCGTTTGTATTATGGCTGACCTTTTCATGCCAGCGACCATAATCGGTATCGACTTCAAACAGTGCGGCCAAGGTGGATAAATCTTTTACATCGGAAATAGAAATTGGCGTGAAAAGTGGTCTTTTTAATGCAACTTTTAATACAGTGCGCCCAACCCTTCCAAAACCATGAATTGCAATTCTAGCCATACATACTCCACGTTAATGCAGTTTATTCGTTCAGAGTCCAAGCACTGTTAACAAACCAGGCTTGTTATTAAGAGTATATTAGAGCATAAGAAAAAGAGTTGTTTCGCCAGGGACTGTTAACGTTATTCGCAGGCTGCGTTGCTGCCGCAAAAACCGCCAGGTGGCGCGAGGAACAGAGTTTTGTGAATCAAACAAACGACGAGCACGCCGGAAGGACGAGGCGCTTTGCCACAATCCGGCGTGTTGCACCTCGCTTCTGCACACCCGGTGCAACTGCACGGATAGCGTTAACAGGCCCTAATCTTCCCAAGTTTTGAAATGGGGAATTTTCACCGTATCGTCATCGAACACAGCCTTGTCTGCCTGGGTATGACAGGCATTACAGTTGCTCAATGAATTAACATCCTTATTGCCTTTGACCATTGCGTCAGTCAGCTCATGGTGTTTTCTTTTAATGTATTTGATTTCAGTAATACGAATCGGCGCTTCAGAATCACCAATGGATTTCACAACCTTGCGCGAACGTTTGTAAAACGATTTTTCGGCACTATTTTTATACACATAGGTCTGAATCGTTTTTAAATCTTCAGGTTCCAGTTCAGCGTTTTCACCAAAATGGTCTTCCAGCGCCTGCGCACTGAGCAGTTTTTCCCAGGACTGAATGGGTAACAATCCAGGCGGATACGCATAGTGGCAGGAACCACATTCATCGGCATAGAGCTGGTTGTTGACCGGTTTAACTTCTTTAGTGCGCGAGAAAGTCATCAGCCATTGCGTAAACGACAGACCATCGGCACCAATCACAGGGGTCGCCAAACTGGTGCTCATCAATACTGCCATAAATGTGAGTTGTTTTTTCATACGCGGAATCTCCTGTTATTGGGCCAGTAGGTATTCAAGAAAGTCACCTTTTTCCTGTGCGGTGCACTCTCTACCCCAGGTCCATTTGCAGTTTCGAGTAAACCATTTTTCTATTTTTTTCGTATCGGTGAGTCGCTTTGTATTCACACTCACAGCCATGGGCTGTATAGGTCGTTTGGTTTTTAAATGTTTGCCTTTTTGGGCAAGATCATTGCCGTGACAACCCGAGCAGGATCGTTTGGAGCTATCTGAATTCTGCACTTGCGTAGACCATTTTAATTTTCCTGTTTCAGCCGAAAAATCTTTTGCGCCTTGCGCCGTATACTCTTTTTGCAGGGCTCTGGCCGCCTCTGTTGCATTTGCCCACTGCGGCGCTAAAAAAACAAATGCTACGATCATCAATGTTCTTAGTGTCATAACACGTCCCTTTACCATGTGATTTTAATCGCCGTAGCCATAGCAACACCGCCCACCGCACCCAAGCCGGCATGCCCCGTCTCGGGCGCTTGTGATACGGCTGCGATCATGGCCAGAGTACCCAAACCAGCAAGAATCACGTGCAAATTGTCCGAGTCGCTTAGGCCATCACTAAAATCAAAATCCTCCCAATGGAAGATAAGCCCCGTGGTTACTGCGGCAGAAGCCAATACAGCCGAGCCTGTTGCAAAGTATTCATGAGGTCCGCCTTCCTCCTTGGGCGAGACAGCCGCCAATGCCACTAAAGCCAGGGCACCAATGCCAAGATACTGGTGAGTTTTATCTTTTGTGAACAGAGGCGTTTTAAATACCTCATTTTCCGGGGTATACACGGATGGACTTGTTGAACTCGTTTCATTGGCTGACAAGGCTAAAAGAGGAAAGGTTTCCGTATCACTTAAAATCAATGCGGGTTCAACCGCCAGGGCATTACATGTGAATGCCCCAACACTCACAAGAAGAGCCATGCGTTTTAGTAACGTTCTTTTCATTCAAGATCCCACCTGTTGTTAATTGATTAAATTATCAGTACTGCTGTTTTTTTTCTTTCGGCCAGTAAACATCGAAAATATAAGATTTTCTTTATGCTGAACACTGGCGATAATGGCCCCAGACACATGAAAGAAAACCAGAAACAACATTGTTGTGGCTAAAAATTCATGCAAGTTCTGAACAAAATAGACGTCGGCATCTGTCAGGTTAACGACCAGCGATTGCAAGGGCCCTTCAAACTCTATACCTGCCAGGCTTATTAAGCCGCTTAGAATCAGCACGCCAAGAACAGACAGCAGCGTAAACACCATCAGCGCACCCAAAGGATTGTGACCCAAATAGTGTTTAGGTGACCCTGCGCGTAGTGTTTTCAGGTAATCGAGCGTTTCACGAGGCGAGAAAATGAATGAGTTAAATCGTGCGTATGGACTACCGAAAAATCCCCAAAGTAGCCTGAAAAACAACAGCACGATCAAACCATAACCTATCATTTCATGCAGGACGATCTGCTTGTATTGAGCAGAAAAATAGGCGCCAAAGAAAGCACAGACGAGCAACCAATGGAACACTCTGACAAAAATATCCCAGACCTGCACGGTATTAATTGATCGGAGATGTTTCACCCTGCGTCCATATAAAAAGATTAAAACAGGAAAGTAGTATAGCAAATAAAACACTTACTATATGAATTGAAATTACGATGCTGAGCAATATTCTATAAACGCCATTGAATCACTTCTTGAAAAATGCCTATTGAGCCAGTGCTGCCCTGCCTATATCCCACCATGCGAATTTACAGACAATGTATACCCTACCCCGATAGCCCATGATAGAATCGCGGGCCGCTGGATTGATACAAATCCAACGAGTGAAACCATTTATTACGCAAACACTCAACCAAGGGTGAGTACTTCATGGGACTTGACTGGCACTCGCTTGGCGCCGCCATTGCACTGATGTTTATTTTTGAAGGGATCATGCCATTTCTGATTCCCACTCGCTTGCGAGGCATGGCACTGATGATACTTAAAATGAATGATCGCACCATCCGAGGCATGGGTTTTTTCAGTATGATGGCTGGACTGATAATACTTTCTTTGCTTCGTTAATACATGCTTTGACAGCACACCATTATTAATTGCCAAATTGCCGACTTTCTCCACGAAATATTGAGTACTTTACATGGCTACAGCAGAGCAGTGGTTATTACCGGACGGTATTGAGGAGCTCTATCCCCGACAAGCGCGGGTCATAGAATCTCTGCGTCGGGAACTACTCTCCCTTTATGAATGTTGGGGGTACGAACTGGTATTCCCGCCCCTGGTTGAATATCTGGAATCACTGCACACCGGCATGGGGCGTGATCTTGCTTTGCAAACCCTGACCATTACCGATCAGCTCACTGGCAGACTGATGGGGTTTCGGGCCGACATTACCCCACAAGTTGCACGTATAGACGCCCACGGACTTAAACGTCAGGGGCCGGTTCGTCTGTGTTACGCAGGATCTGTCTTGCACGCCACACCGAATCTCAGTGGTTCACGCGCGCTGATTCAAGTGGGCGTGGAATTGTTTGGCCATGATAAATCCGACAGTGATGTCGAAGTTATCGAACTCATGTTACGCACCCTGTACACCGCAGACTGCCAATCACTGACACTGGACCTGGGACACGTGGCTATTTGTCAACAGCTCCTGGCAAGCACCTCATTATCCACCGAACAGCGTAGCCAATTGTTTGCCATTTATGAGCGCAAAGCCATTGCGGAACTGGACCTGTTTCTGGAGACGCATATTCATGAGCCCAAATTAAAAAACCAGTTGCGTCAATTACCCCTGCTGGCGGGTGACGCTCGTTGCTTGCAACAGGCGCGCACACTTTTTGCCGACAAGCCAGGCATACTCACCGCCGTAAACGAACTCGAAGAAATTGCACAACGTATTCTGGACACCTTTCCACAACTCCCGATTTATTACGATTTGAGTGAACTGCGCGGCTATCACTACCATACCGGGGTCGTCTTTGCTGCCTACACGCCAGCTTACGGGCAGGCCATTGCCAAAGGCGGACGTTATGATGATGTGGGTGAAAAATTTGGCCGTGCACGTCCTGCAACAGGTTTCAGCACCGACATCAAAACATTGGCATTGCTGGGCAACTATCAGACCACCCTGCCAGCGAAAATATTTGCTCCCGCAGGCTCCGATTCAGCACTTCGCCTTAAAATAGCGTCTTTGCGCAATCAAGGTGAAATTGTCATCCAGGAATTAGCGGGGCAGCAGCAAAGTGCCAAAGAATCAGGCTGCGATCGTCAACTTATATTAAAAAACAACGAGTGGGTCCTGGTAAAAATTTAAGTGGACAATAGTAAGGTACATAACCCTAGTCAAATTGGTAGAGAAAAGTAATGGGCAAAAACGTAGTAGTACTTGGCACCCAATGGGGCGACGAAGGAAAAGGCAAAATTGTTGATTTGCTGACAGACAAGGCATCATGTGTTACCCGTTATCAGGGTGGGCATAATGCCGGCCATACGCTGGTCATTGGCAATGAAAAAACCGTACTGCATTTGATCCCCTCAGGTGTACTGCGTGAACACGTCCAATGCCTGATCGGCAATGGTGTGGTTCTGTCTCTTGAAGCCTTGCAACAAGAAATCAAGAAGCTCGAAGAAAAAGGCGTGCCCGTTCGCGAGCGCCTGCGCATCAGTCATGCCTGTCCGTTGATTCTGCCTTACCACATTGCGCTTGATCTTGCCCGCGAAACAGCCAGAGGCAAAGCCGCCATTGGCACCACCGGACGCGGCATCGGTCCAGCCTATGAAGATAAAGTAGCCCGCCGCGCTTTACGCTTTGGTGATATTTTTGAAACCACTTTTGCAGAAAAGCTGAAGGAAGTGCTCGACTACCACAACTTTGCCCTGACCCATTATTACAAAACAGCCGCAATAGACTATGACCAGGTTCTACATAACACCTTGGCTTTAGGCGAAGAATTCAAACCCCTTATGGTCGATGTGACTGAAATACTGCACCGCCACCGCAAACAGGGTGACAACATTTTATTTGAAGGCGCGCAAGGTTCATTGCTGGATATTGACCATGGCACCTATCCATTTGTGACCTCATCCAATACCACAGCCGGAGGCACCGCAACCGGCAGTGGTTTTGGTCCACTGTATCTGGATTACGTTCTGGGTATTACCAAAGCCTATACCACACGTGTAGGCGCCGGCCCTTTCCCCACCGAACTGTTTGACGACACAGGCGCGCAATTGGCCAAACGCGGTCACGAGGTGGGCGCCACCACGGGACGTGCGCGCCGTTGCGGCTGGTTTGATGCGGTCTCCTTACGCCGTGCCTGCCAGGTTAACTCCGTATCAGGCCTGTGCCTTACCAAACTCGATGTACTTGATGGCCTGGACAGTATTCGTATTTGTATCGCTTATAAAAATGCAGCCGGTGAGACCCGTGACGTGTCGGGTGATTACAGCAAATTGGTGCCCGTTTATGAGGAAATGCCCGGCTGGAAAGAATCCACTTTTGGCATCAAGTCGCTTGATCAATTGCCGAAAGCAGCCAGAAATTACATCAATCGTATTGAGACTTTACTCGAAACACCCATGGATATTATCTCTACCGGTCCCGAGCGTACTGAAACCATTATTCTGCGTCATCCTTTTAACTAGAACGGATTTTAACCAGATACGACCATTTATCCCTGCGTTTTGTCAGTGTTATTACCCCGCTTTTAGCTCTATTCTTATGTCATTCCGCTGCGCCTTGGTTTTGACCACGCGCACGAAATGACATTTTTGTTTTCCCAGGTTTTCATCTATGTATAGCCCCGCACGTCCTCTTTATGACTACCCCAAATACTGGGCCGAGTGTTATGGTACCGCCCGTTTTTTACCCACGTCCCGACAAGAAATGGATGAGCTCGGCTGGGACAGCTGCGACATTATCATTGTCTCGGGTGATGCCTATGTTGATCATCCCAGTTTTGGCATGGCTGTCATCGGTCGCAGTCTGGAAGCGCAGGGTTTTCGTGTGGGGATTATCAGTCAGCCCGATTGGCGCAGCAAAGATGATTTCCAAGGTCTCGGCCAGCCCAATCTTTATTTTGGTATCACGTCCGGCAACATGGATTCAATGATCAATCACTACACCGCTGATCGACGTATTCGCAGTGATGACGCCTACACACCGGAAGGCGCCGCTGGCAAACGACCCGATCGCGCAGTGATTGTTTACGCACAACGCTGTCAGGAAGCCTTTAAGGACGTGCCGGTTATTATTGGCGGCATTGAAGGCAGTCTCAGACGCATTGCACATTACGATTATTGGTCAGACACCGTGCGCGCCTCGGTTTTGCTCGACTCCAAGGCCGACCTGCTACTTTATGGCAATGCCGAACGCGCACTGATTGAAGTCAGTCACCGACTGGCGCGTGGTGAAAACATTACCAACATTAATGATGTGCGCGGCACGGCGTTTATACGTAAAATTTTACCAACAGACTGGGATGAAATTGATTCCACATCGATTGATCTTCCCGGCGCGGTCGCGCCGATAAGTAATCCCTATGACGTGCCCCATGTCAACCCAGAGACTGCGCAAGATCCACGTCAATGCCGGCAGGAAAACAACATTCCAGATAATGCCGTCGAAGAAGTCAAAGCACTGCGCATTGTTGCCCGTAGTAATAATAAAAACCCTGCTCAAAGTTATATTCGTTTACCTTCTTATGAAGTGGTAAAAAATGACAAGGTGCTCTATGCGCATGCCTCCAGAATTTTGCATCAAGAAACCAATCCTTATAATGCA
>DAIRVL010000102.1:0-5636 GCA_036802845.1 Pseudomonadales bacterium
TCGCGTTTCTTTTTACTTTTAATTTTGATCAATTGCGCGCCGAAAGTGCGTTGGTTGCACTGGGTCATGCCTTTTTTACCCTGAGTCTGGGCCTAGGTGCCATTATGATGTATGGCGCTTATATGCCGAAAAATGCGTCCATTGGTTTCGCTGTTCTGACTGTCGCAGGCATTGATACGCTGGTTTCGATCGGCGCGGGTCTGGCTGTTTTCCCTATCGTATTTGCCAATCACCTTGAACCCGGCGCTGGCCCCGGTTTGCTTTTTGTGACCCTGCCCATTGCCTTTGGTCAAATGCCCTGGGGATCATTTTTTGGTGCGCTTTTTTTTCTTCTGGTCATTATTGCTGCCTGGTCGTCATCAATTTCCTTGATCGAACCCTTGGTTGCCTGGGTGGTGGAAAAGGGCTTTATGAATCGTATCAAGGCATCAATCGTGCTAGGCATGCTTGCCTGGGTTCTGGGTTTGGGTACCGTTTTTTCCTTTAATATCTGGCAAGATGTTAGCTTTTTTGCGGGGAAAGATTTCTTTCATTCGCTTGATTTCATCACTGCCAATATCATGCTGCCCCTAGGTGGTTTGCTGATTGCCATTTTTGCTGGCTGGATTATGAAACGAACCGTGGTTGAAAAAGAACTCAACATGTCCAGCTATGGTCTTTATGCCCTGTGGACTATCGTGTTGCGACTGGTGAGCCCTGTGGCTGTTTTGGTAGTTATGCTGTGGGCGCTTTTTCAGGAGCAAATCAAAACCTGGTTGGCTTGATTCCTTTCTGAGCAAACGTCGAGGCGAGGCTTCGGGTACAATTACAACGTTGGGCCAACATTACACCAACAGGACGTTGAGTCTTTACCCTGTTCTTGGCTACTATTTACATTCCTATCCATCTTATCAAGCAGTGACACGGATACATCATGACCACCCGCATTCTTTATCCAGGGACCTTCGACCCTCTCACCAACGGTCATCTTGATCTTATAGAAAGAGCATCACGTGTTTTTGATGAAGTTATTATCGGAATCGCGGCCAGTGCACGAAAAAATCCAGTTTTCACGTTAGAACGTCGCGTCGAGCTTGCTAAGCAGGTGGTCAGCCATCTGGATAACGTCGAAGTCTGTGGTTTTGACAAGCTGCTCGCGTACTTCGTTGCCGAAAAAGGGGCGAACGTTATTTTGCGCGGCATACGCGCTGTGTCGGATTTTGAATATGAGTTTCAACTTGCCAACATGAATCGCCAGCTGGCACCCGATGTTGAATCGGTTTTTTTAACGCCGAGCGATCACTTGTCTTACATTTCTTCAAGCCTGGTGAAAGAAATCGCGTCGCTGGGGGGAGATGTCAGTAAATTTGTACCACCTATCGTCAATGACGCCTTACGTGAGCGTTTCAATTCCGATCAGGCGCAGAAATAGCTACTTGAAAGAAATGATGTGCGAAAATACCTAAAAAAACGGAAGATTGGCTATATGCACATCTTCCGTTTTCTTTTTTTACTATTTTCCCATATTGCGGGTAGTACAACCCAAACAGCGGAAAAATGTCATTTTAAAAGGCTCCACCACCAGTTTCTGTCCGGCCTCACCGGCATTACCACCGAGCAATGAAAATGGCAGGGTGCCAATGTACAGCACGGTACCTGCTACAGTGGCAACCAATAGAAAGGGTCGCGTCAAGGCATCACCTAACATATGTCCTGCGTTCGGACGTTCATCGACACCACCCGCATAGGACGTTGTCGCTAGCAATGAAAAAATCGCAACTGCAAACGAAAAAAAATAAACGGCTAACTTTTTCTTTACACTGACCATGAGGAACTCCTTGCTGTTCTTTTACCAGGTTACAGATAAGCTAATAGTAGACACTATTTTCACGCTTGACACTTTTAGCTCTGCTTATGACATAAAAAAGGCTGTCAGCCGGATGAGTCTCGGCTTTTTATTGCTGACACTGGCCACAATAAACGGTTGCGCGCTGCGCCATTCGCAGACTCAGCAACACATGGCCACAGTGTAAACAAGGCTGATCCGCACGGCCATACACACATAACGACTGTTTGAAATAGCCCGGCTTACCATCAGCCGCCCTAAAATCTTTCAAGGTAGTTCCGCCTTGTTTGATCGCCGCCTCAAGTACATTTTTTATGATTTTTGTCAGCGTCTGGATCTCGGTAAAACTCAGTGAACTTGCAACCCTTTGCGGACGGATGCCTGCCTGATACAGCGCTTCGTTCGCATAGATATTGCCAACACCCACTACTACGGCGCTGTTCATAATCAATTGTTTGATGGCTGTTTTTTTTGCGTGCGCCTTTTTCGCCAGATAATCCGGATTAAAATCATCACTCAAGGGTTCAGGGCCAAGATTCACAAGCAAGGGATGCGTAGAGATTGGTGTGTTATTTGTCCACAGCACGGATCCAAAGCGTCGCGGATCATTGAATCGCAGCAGTGCGCCACTTTGCAGCACAATATCCAGATGATCGTGTTTGGCAAGGGGCGTCTCGACATCAAGCACACGCAAGGTGCCTGACATACCTAAATGAATCAGCAGCGCGCCGTTTTCCAGTACAAACAAAAGATACTTGCCGCGCCGTTCAATGGATTTTATATGCTGGCCCTGTATCAGAGTTGGCAAATCATCGGGAACAGGCCAGCGCAAACGCGACTCCCTGATCACTGTGGCAACAATGCGCTGCCCCACCGCTGGTCGTAATAGTCCTCGACGTATTGTTTCAACTTCGGGTAATTCGGGCATAAATTCTCTCTTTGTTGCCAGTAAGGAGGCCGGTGCTGCACCCCGTTCTTACAGTAATCGTTGCCCTAGATCAATCTTGTCACAGCAGCTGGGTTTCTGATTTCAGCATTGTCTGGTAATTAACTTAACTCACGCGCTAGAATCGTCCCTGGTTATTTACTTGAACAAGAAAAATAACTGCTCTGCACGGGCCTAGGCCCTTTAAAATAGTTCAATAGAGCAACGTTTCAACATCTGTAACGTAGCGATTGTAACGGCTCTACACGTCACGTCATAATTCCAAGAAGGATCAAATGAATTTGAAATCGCCCCTTATTAAAGTTGTTTTGGCCTTGGTATTCATCACAACCGCTTTGTTTACCGCACCCAAAGCGTGGTTTCCACATCAATGGCGCGTCAATGTGTATGAATGGCTGGGTGCCGAGGGTTATAGTCAGTCGCCGCCCTCTAAAGCCTATACCCTGCCTACAGCCGAAGAAATCTGTCCGCGCGACGAGAAAGGCTGGCGTCAGGCGCAAGTTATTGAGGGTGTTGAAATTGCAGAATCCAAAGGTTGTATGCCAGACAACCCCTACTTGGTTGCTGCAGTCGTGAAGGGTACCAACAATGTGTCTCAATCGACCTTGCTCAGATCTGGCTTGATGCATGATACGGTTGAGTTGGGCAGAGATCTTGACGGTGACGGCGATCCGGATGAAGTGCATATCAAACTTGAAGTCGCCGAACTCAACGGCGGCTCGCCCGATATTCCAGCCAACGTGACTACCTTTGATATTGCACCCGGCATTCAGCCGGGTTTGTGGGCTTTTGTACCTAAGTCATTTGGCATGTCGACCCGAAATTTCGAAACACGCCAGGCAAGTTCGCTTATCCGTATTCCGGCTCCAGCCATTCGGGTTGAGCAGGGTGATAAGGTCATCGTCAGTCTGGAGAATACCCATTATCTGCCCCATACCATTCACTTTCACGGTGTCGATCATCCTTTTGCATCAGACCATGGCATGCCGCATGACGAATTATCCAGCCACCTGCATGGCAAAGGTACTGACGGTGTAGCTGAAACCAGTGAAATGCCCGCCATGCCGGGTTCTGAGCAGGTGTATCAGTTTCAGCCCCGACAAGCGGGCACCATGTTTTATCACTGTCATGTTCAAGCCAATGTCCATATTTTAATGGGCATGCAGGGCATGTTCGTTGTGGAAGAAAATCGTCCCAACAACTGGCTGCAAACCTTGAATATCGGCGGTGGGCTGGTGCGTCATTCCTCGGTGGCGGTGCGTGAAGAATACAAGCGTGAATATGATTTGCATTACATGGATGCCTCCAAGGCATTGGGCGAGACCATTCAAACCCATGCCGACCCTCGTCTGACAATTATGGATCAACACCGCAAGTGGGATATCACGAACAGCCCGGCGGATTATTACTTGCTCAACGGCCGGTCTTTCCCTTATACCCTGCAAGAATCCCTGGTCATTGTCGGCCCGAATGAAAAAATCAAGTTACGCGTGCTCAACGGCGGCTCTGAGGGCATTGCTTTTCATCCCCATGGCTTCCGGCCCACGGTCACGCATCTGGATGGCATTCCGTTAAGCGCCGACAATCAAATTACGCGTGATGTCTTCTGGATTGCGCCGGCACAGCGCAATGATCTGAGCCTGACAACCATTAACGATGGTTTTCATAACTACGGTGAAGGCATCTGGCTTTTCCACGATCACCGTGAAGCCGGACAAACGACTGATGGCATCTATCCAGGTGGCTCTATTAATGCTATTACCTTTGAAGCCTATTTAAATGAAAACGGTTTCCCCAAGGTGGAAGCTGTCGACTGGCAAAAATTCTTTACACCAGAATACTATCGCAAAGAAGTACCGGTCTGGTATGACTACGATGTTAAAGGTCTGTTCGGCGAAATTGATGTTCCCGTGAGTGCTTTATTGCAGTATGTGTTTTTCGGCTTCTCTCTGGGCGGGATTCTGGTCTTGGTGGTCCACACTGTATTAGGCCTACGCAAAAACAGGAGCACAAAATGAACAGGAATGCATGGCTGGCCTTGGTTTTAGGCCTCAACTTACTCTTGTCTTCGGTATCCGGTTTTGCTGCCCAGACCTCTGAGCAAAATCAGGCGGGTATGGACCATTCACAGATGGACCATTCGCAAATGGATCATTCCAAGATGAATCAAGGTCAAATGAAACATTCCATGACTTTTGATAAAGAGGGAATGGTCATGAATACCAATGAGGACAAATTACCCGGTGGCTGCAATGCCATTAGCGGTGAAGTGGACTTTACCGTTCATGCAGGAACCAAGTATGCCAACAAGTTTAACGGTGATGTCTTTGGTATGGATATGCATGAATTTAAAGTAAAACCGTGCAGCAAGATAAACATTACCTTTATCAACGAAGATGCCATTCGTCATCAGTTCATGGTACACGGCCTGCCAAAATACATTTACCCCGTCGGGATGTTTCATATCGAAGCAGCGGGCGGTGCTACAAAACAAGGCTCATTTATCGTACCCGGTGAAAATAAAACCTATCTTGTGCATTGTGATCTGGCCCAGCATATGGAAAAAGGTATGAAAGCCCAGTTGGTTGTCGGCTCCGGTGATGGTGATCTGACCAGTGTGCCCGGCGTATCGGCAAAGTTTCGTCCAGACATTTATGTATCCACAAACAAACAATATTGGGCTATGTTCGGTGGCCTGTTGTTGTCCGTTTTTTTGGTGACTGTACTTATAAAACGATTTAGCTAGGCCTGTTGCATATTCATCCCCTCAGCAAGCAGGAGCCCATTGCAATCTCACCCCACAAGCAGGTGTCCTGGTTCTTTTGATTTCATTCAAATCACAATTTGAATTATGATGGCAGCCGC